>DLZA01000250.1:4614-7281 GCA_003447515.1 Paracoccaceae bacterium | reverse complement strand
CAGCGCACGGCTCAATTGCCAGACTCTAAAGCTGGTCCAACTCCAAAAACCACTCCAGAACTTGAAGAAGAAGATGTTTTAAGAAGAGCTTCTGGAACAGATGCTGAAGCATCTATGGTAATAAGAGGTTTTGATGAACAGCAGCTTGATCAAATCAGAGCAGAGGCACAAGCATTACAAAGTGAATTTGGATCTGGATCTCCGCTTACAAATTTAGATCAGACAGATGTATCTGGAGTTGCGGCTGAAGAATTAAAAGACATTGTCGGAAGACAAGCAGGCGATGTAAAGACACGCGCTGGTCAGGCATACACAGATGTCAGAAACGCAAAAATGCCACCAAAAATGACAGTTGATGGCATTAGGACAAATGTTGATTCTGCATTGAATGCAGTCAGACAAGACATAGGAATAACCAACGCAGAACTTGTTTCAATGCCTCTCTTAAAAAGAGAATTACAATTTTTGCAAAAGTTGTACAAATTGACAGGCAAAAAAGGTTTTAAAGATCAACCATTAAAGCAAATTCATGGTTACCAAAAAAGATTAAACAGAGCTGTCAGATCAGCAGAACAAGGATCTCCAGAGCAGTTAGCTTTAGGTGAAATTAAAAAAGTATTTGATAAGGCTGTCTTTGATGGAATTGAAGATGGTTTTATGTATGGCGATGAACTTGTGTTAAATCAATTAAAAGATGCAACTGAACTATACAAAACTTACATTGGCCTGACAGGTAAAGGTAGGGGTGCAAACTCAGCGCAAAGGGCGGCAAACTCTATTTTAGAAAAAGTCACCAATCCAGATTACACACCTAGACAGGTGGCAAATGCAATTTTTGGACATAATAAATTTTCTCCAAACCAAGCTGTTCCTTTAGTAATTGATCGATTGAAATCAAACTTGCCAGAAGAGCAATATGAAGAAGTTGTTGGATTGTTAAAAGACGCAATCCTTGAAAAGGCATTTTCTGGCGCTGGTAGGTCAGGCGTAACAAGAAGTAACATTGTAAATAATTACGATGATATTTTTGTAAAAAATAAAGCAATAATTAATAAATTATTTTCTCCAGAAGAAATTTCTAGAGTGTCAAAGTTTAGAGAAGATGTAATGCCAACTTTGTGGGCTGAAATAAAATTAAACCCATCGAACTCTGCTTACACATTGCTGGGTGCTATGACACGTTCAGGATTAATGAACTTTGCTAGAGGCATACCGATTGTTGGTGCTGATATTGTTGGAGCAGTCGAAGGGGCGCAGCAAAGATCTCAAGCATCAAATGTAATTAGGCAATATGTTGCAAGATCAGGTGCGCCATTATTCTCTTCAATTTCTCAAGCAGCAACAAGGCCAGAAATTGTAGAGACTGTAAGTACAGATCAATCTCCTAGTGCGTCTTCTATACTTGACAGCATTGATGAGGAAACTCGCCAAAAAATATTGGAAAGTTATCCCCAGTAAGACTACCAGTCCTTAAAGCTGTCCTGCGCCTCATACGCCTCTACATAGGCATCTATCTGCGATTGGGACATATCCCTGCTTTCAACGCGCTTGCCTTCGTAGGAGCCGCTAGGCCACCAGTGTGGGTTCATTCTGCGTCCATAGTAGGCATCAGCACTTCCCCTATCGGCGGGTGATCCATGTTCATTTACTTTCATTTCATTTCCTTTCTAAAATGGTGGCTGCTCGCCGTTTTCGGATGGGAGCCACACGATGTCAAAACCGTGTAGCGCCAAGATAAATTCGCGGAGATTTTTACTGTACATTATTAGTAATCTTCTTAATTAATTTGGACGCTTATGCGCCCAAAATTTTTGCTTTAGTCGGGCGGCTAAAGAACCCAAATTTTTTGTCATCCTTGCTGACGTTTACCTTGGCGTCGAAAGTTACGATATCGCCGCGCAAAGGCTCTATGCTAACAGGTACGCTGCCCCATACTTTCCAACCGTCAGCGTGGCGCACAAGCATTTTAAGGATTTCGCCAAAATTGGTTTCTACATACTTGGTTGTAATTACCTCACCGCAAACGTGAATGCGCTCACCGTTGCAAGGAATTGGCGCAGCGGCTTCGGCTTCTGCGGCTCTTTGATCTGCGATTTCTGCTCGGTCATCAATTTTTTTCATCAGTTTGGAAATAAACGCTACTTGCTTGTCGCTGATACTGCCATAGCGAACTAGCTTGCTCACGATATCGAAAATAGTCGCTTCCTCCCATTCCCAATTATCGTAGTCTTTCTGTAGCCAAATGTCGTAAGCGTAAGTCACGCCAGCGTCTTTAAGAAAGCGCTCTGCCTTGGCCTTGCCAGCGGCAGCTTCCATTCCAGCCTTGGCCTTTGCGCGAAAAGAGCGAAAGTTAAGCGCTTCGCCGCTGTGCAATTTTTCGGCGCAGATTTCGCCAACCTCGACATAAGTGTTTGTGGGCGCGTGATGAAAACGTGCTACGGTATAAGCGTGAGCGCCACACACATGGCACGAACCACCGTGGCTATGGGTGGAGAATTTTGCGCCAGTCGATATCATGTGTGAGCGAAACGCTTGCTGCTCTGAAATTGATTCCCATACATCATCGGCGCGATGGCTGTGGAAAGATACAAATGCGTATTCGCTGGGCTTTATGGCGCTTGGGCGGTGTGTGTCGATGCGTGTCATTTTGATTTCCTCTCTCTCTAT
>DLZA01000250.1:0-4279 GCA_003447515.1 Paracoccaceae bacterium | reverse complement strand
AGTGACAGTTGTCACAGATTACAAGGGGGGTGGGCAAAAAAAAGGGGCCGAAGCCCCAATTAATTTATGCTGCCTTTTTTTGTTGGTGCTGCTCAATTTCTTTGAGTTTCCACAAAACTTCCCACCAAGCATATGAGCAGTGGCCTTCGATTACGCCAAGATCTGCATAATCGTCTTCACTGTCGTAATCGATCCAGTACGCATTCTCTCCATACCCAGAAGGCTCAATGGTGATCTCCATGCCCATCTTCTTTGCTAGGCGTTGAGCTTTGCCACGATCCCTGTCTGCACCACACGCCACACGCTTTGGCTTTATAGCCTCGCTGGGTTTAGTAATCGCGCCCATTGATGTAAGCTCATAGACTTCGGCTACACGCGCACGGCGTTTTATTTTTTTGTCTTTGATGCTGACCACATCACCAACAATCCCACAAACGTAGCGGCGTCCTTGAACCAGTTGCCAGTGCCAACCAGCAACGATCAAAAACACACGATTGGCTGTGCGTTCTTTGACTGTAGCTTTGAGCCAGCCAGCTAGTGTTACTCCACTGCTACGATCAAGAGTAAGTCCAAATGTTTTGTGCTGACCTCTAATGCCACACATCTCAAGAGATCTTATGACTTCATGTGTAGTTGAGCCTTTGATGGATTTGCGTCCACCAACATGACGAATCAGTCGAGCAGCCTCTCCAGTAGTCATACCAGTGACTGCGCTGATGACGGCTGGGCCACAGTAGCGATTGCGGTCTGCTGCTTTTTTGCCATTGTTGACTGATTTGATGTTTACATTTTTCATAGTGTTTCCTCTCTCTCTACATAACTAACATATGACATCTGTCACAGATTGCAATAGAGGAAGTGCATTTTTTTTAAATTAAATTTTTACGCCTTCGCGCTGTAAGGATTTTCTGTATTTTTTTAATTCATTACATGCTCTGAACATGTCCTGCGTGACGTTGGGGTGAGCGACAATTCGAAGAGCCTCGGTTTGGCATGTATCAACTTGCTGTCTCAAAAATCTCAAGTGCGCTTTCTGCTCTGGCCGTAAAGATTCATCACCCATTTTTCTATCCTTCTCTAGTTTCTTGCCACCTTAAATGCTCTGTTAATTCTGCAACTAAATGTTTGAATTGATCAGGATCGATCTTCGCAACCCTCACCCCTTCCTCATAAATATGCAGCCCATCATCATTAACTGTCCAGTGATATTTTAATTTCATTTTGTTTGCCTTTATTTTTTAGAAAATAACCATTGGGATGGTAATCACTGTTATTACAATGAGAAATTCTGTGTCCTTCTTCTGATCCATGTGTGTGTACTTTCATGCATAATGGGCAATGAAAGGTTAGTTTGTTATTAACCTTGTCGCACTCATAAGTTGGTATAGTCATTCTTTTCTCCCCCAATTTTCTTTTCCATAATCTGCTTCGAAGCATCCTTCGCGCCCTTGCCCACAATCACGCAGTGGCCAATCCCCTCAAGGTAGGCGATCATATCTTTTTGATCGGGGGAAAGTCGCCCACCGCGTTCTCGTTTCATCTCCACCCACAAGTTCCACTCAGGGATAAACAGGTCTGGAACCCCAGCCACAACACCCTCTGCCTTGAACTTCTTGCCAGCAGAGATCGATCTCTTGCCACCGTTTGGAATGGCAAAGATCAAAACTCTTGGAAACTTAGCCCGAAACCAATTAACAAATCCAACCTGTTCATCGTGTTCAGAAGGGTATCTCGTCACCGAAACGATTGAAGTCCTTACTTTGCGCCTCATTTTTTATCTCCACTTGGGTATAATCAAACTCCACAACCTCTTTATATTTTGGATTGTGGGTGGATGGTTTAATTTTTATTCGACTGGGCGTTGTCCAAAAATGACATTCGTTCAGGGCGTCATCAGTCGTGTCAGCCTCAGAATTTAATAAGCGCTTACGCTGCTGATATTTGCCTGACGCATAGCCACCGTGATCTGGGCAAAGCCATTCCGATACCTCTTCGAAAAAACCATATTTGTAAGTGACTTTTACACTGTCAGGTTTACCAGCCTTGCTGTGCCGACGATATTTAACGTCATCAACGTCAACCCACTCAGACTGCACCTGTGACGATAGCATGGCCCCAAGATAGCTGCTTGCGCTGTGGTTGAGTGTCGGAGCGGGGAACTCAAACCCACACGATGGACAGATCTGACAGGCTGCGTGAACCATTGTCTGGCAGCTCTCGCATTGTTTAGCAGGAGCTTCTCCATCCCCCGCGCCTGCCGATTTGTCCTTTGGCTTTACCTTATCAATAAAACCATGCCGCTGGACATTCTGGCCGTAGTCTAAAATCAGGCAGTTTTCCTTGCCGTCAGCAATCCGCGTCCCGCGCCCAACCATCTGAACATACAAGCCAGTCGAAGCTGTCGCTCTAACCAAGGCAACCAGATCCACCTCTGGGTGATCAAAACCTGTCGTCAACACGTTCACATTAATCAGGCATCGCAGTTGACCGCTCTTGAAATCAGCAATGGTCCTCTCTCGCACTGCACTGCTGTCGCCACCTGTCACCACACCAACGTCTATCCCCTGCCCCTCGAACTCATCAGCCAACATATTTGCATGATTTATTCCACTGCTAAACACCAGCCAGCTTTTTCGATCAGACCCCAGATCTACAATTTCTTCGACAGTTGATTTGACCAATTCTGGATCAGACGCGGCCGTGGCAAGTTGGCTTTCGATAAACTCACCACCTCGCTTGCCAACACCTGTCAAATCAATCTGCCTTATACCACCCTTCGAGATGACCGGGGAGAGATATCCCTGCTCCATCAGCATCCCCACTGGGATGTCGTGGGCGATGCCATCAAAGATTCTGCCCTTTCCTTGATGCAAATATCCTGTGTCTAATCTGTACGGCGTGGCTGTAAGCCCAACTACTTTCACCAGTGGATTGCAAACCTTCAGATCGGCAATAAATCTATTGTATCGTGTCTCGGTATTTTTGGGCAATAGATGTGCCTCATCGATCAGTACAAGATCAGGAGCTGGCACAATATCATACGCCCTCTCCCAGACGCTCTGGATGCCTGCAAACGTGATTGGGCGGTCTAGAACCTTCTGCTTCAACCCTGCGCTGTATATGCCAAAATCAGCCTCTGGGTAGAGTTTTAGCAGCCCACTTGCGCCTTGCTCCAGCAGCTCCTTCACATGCGTCACAACCAGAACTCTAGTGTCAGGATAGCTCATGGCATCCTTAATCAACTGCGCGATAATAGCCGTTTTGCCAGATCCTGTCGGCGCAACAATCAGAGGGTTATCGCCAGCCTTTCCAGCCCAGTAATTGTACAGGCCATCGACAGCCTCTTTCTGATAATCTCGAAGTTCAAACGTCATGCTTCACCTACAATATTAAATTCAGAAATTGGTATGTGAATTACAGGCTCTATATCCTGCCAATCACCTCTATCTTTTCTGCCACCAACTTTTGTACTCCACTCATTATTAGACAAATCAACCCATCCCATTTGATCAGTCCACTGCACTAAAAGTATGCAATTAATCCCAATATCATTGTAAGATTTTGCAACAACAATTTTAGACATAGAAATAATGTACGTTGAATATGCAGTTTTTTTATTTGTTCTGCATTTAACTTCCACAAAAGTTTTAACTATTTTGTTATCGATCAAACAAAAGTCCATCTTGTATTGTAGTGGCAGTTTTACAAAATCTACATCCCCCCCAAAGATCGCAATAAATTTTTTTATTGCCAATATCTCTTTATTTAAATCTTTAGAGGTTTCGTATGTAGGTCTAAACGTCATTGACAATTCTCCCCAAAAAATCGTCTGCATCTTGGACGGCGCGTCTGACATCCTTTTTTTTGCCCATCACTTCCATGACAATATTAATTCCAACGTCACTTTGAATTTTTGGCCAATTTTCATGTTGCGAATATAACATCACCAAATTCAGTATTATGCATACCAATTCATCATCGCTGATTTCATCTGGCATCACATTGATAATTTTCCGCACCAACTTTTGAAGGTTCCTGTTATCACTCATCACGCATCCTCGACTCAAATATCTCGCGGCTGTTGTTTTGATTTCGGATTATTTCTCCGCTGTCCAGATCCTCATAATCAACAAAATCATCACCAGCGTCTGACACCTCTAGGTCTGGCGGCATGACCTGTGGGATGTACAAATGCTCATCACAAGTGACAGTAGGCTTACCCTTTGAACAGCTCCAAGTGCCATTTTGCTCTGGAGTCACATGGCTGCACGTCCGACAG
>DLZA01000226.1:3839-5583 GCA_003447515.1 Paracoccaceae bacterium | reverse complement strand
CTACTAACGCGGGAGTTTCCATTAATGTGTATGATGAGTTCAGGGGCTATTATAATACGTCTGGGTTAACATGCTTCGGCGAGGAGTTTGAGGAACACAAGATCCCTGATTTTTATCAAACTACCGTTTTTGGCAATTTTTCAAAATTCAATACTGTCAATAATCCCAATAAACCTAGTGGCTTGATTTACCTGTAAGAGAAATTGGCCTGCACAAAACAGCACTGGAGCCGGGGCAATATTTTATGCTTCAGGATAATGCTAAAAGTGGGGAATGTGAAGGATATCCACCTGTTACGCTCAAAAGGTGGCCAGTAATGCAAATTGAATGATCGACCACGCGATTGCAAACGATTGCCTTGCTGTGTAAGCATAGAAGTGCCCTTTAGCGATAAAGTTGGCGAATGTTATGAAATATCAAGTCTTAATTTTTAGCCAAAATTACCGGTGTCTAGTGTGATATTTTTTTGGCTTGTATAACATAAGCACCAGTAAGACGAAAAGGCCGAGACCGGATATCCACAAGCTGGCGGCACCAATCCCAATCAAATTTGCCAGAGTCCCAATCAAGAAAGCGCCAAGGGCGGTGGAGCCAAGCCCAACCACCACCCAAATTGACATGACGCGGCCGCGCATATTGTCGGGTAGATCCCATTGGATCATAGATTGCATAGTTACGCCAAAATAAGTGCCTGTTGCTCCGAGAAGCGCTGCACACAGTAACGCCATAGACCATATTTGTGTTGTCCCTAAGACGGCTACTGCCATTAGGCCAATGATGGCGATGGACATGTTGCCAAGTGAAAGCGCATTGCGGCTTATCTGCTGCCAACCAAGTGCCTTGTACAACGCAGAACATAGAGCACCCCCACCTACTGCGGAGCCCAACTGACCCAGGCCTACTGCGCCCAGTTTGAAAGAGCCATCAGCAATGATCGGTAGCACTTCGAGCACACCACGTATAGTAATCGAAAAGACTGTGGTAGTGACTAGAACAATTAGGATCAGACTGCGCTGGCGAATGTAGCGTAAGCCCTCAGCCATTGCGGTGGTGAAGGGTTCTGCAGAGTGTTTTGTCAATTCACGTGGGTGCAGGCGGAACAGAATGGTGAGGTTTGGCAGGAATAAGATTAGTGTCACCAAAAGAGCGGTTGTGGGGCTGGTCAGGTCGATCAGAAGCCCACCGATCGCAGGACTGATGAGGCGAGCTAGGTTGAAGTTGAGTGCAGAGAGCGCAACTACTGAGGTCACATATACTGGCTCTACGAGTCGTGGGGCTAAGGATAATCGCACAGGGTGATGGGCCGCAGTAACCGTTCCAATAGCAAGAGCGATCAGGATCAAGCTTATTTGAGTGATATTACCGCTAACTTGTAACGCCGACAGTACTGTGATGCAGCCAATCATGGCAATATTGGTAGCATAGGCTGCTTTTTTGATATCGGACCGGTCTACAATAACCCCAAAAAATGGGCCACCTAACAAGGTAGGTAGTAAAGAACAGGCAGCAACGATGCCGACGAATTGCGGCGAACCAGTCATATCCCAAGCAAGCCAACCAATTACGATACGACTGATCCAGAGGGCATTAACATTAGCCACTGCTCCAAGAAAATAGAGACGAAATTCAGGAGATCGCAGTGCAACAAGATTCATTTACTATTCTTAGGCCAAGGACCCAATGAGCGAAAGCATAAAGGCGTCGCGACGTCGCGTTCTAATGCATCAACATTTTGAAGAGGGTC
>DLZA01000226.1:629-3407 GCA_003447515.1 Paracoccaceae bacterium | reverse complement strand
ACTGGTAATTTGTGCGATTTCGCGAAATTTTAGGTTCGAACTAAGAATTTTAAAACGCGTTAATTAACTGTGATTAATTGCACTTCTATTTACGGGTTTTTACGCGGCGTGTCGGTTCTGCCAGTCTTGGGTCTTCGGGCCACGGATGGCGTGGATAGCGGCCGCGCATATCTTTGCGTACATCGGCGTAAGATGTAGACCAAAAATTAGGTAAATCTGCTGTGGTTTGCACTGGACGGTGCGCAGGTGAAAGTAGCTGGATCTGCAGTGGTAAGCTTTTGGGGCCAACAGTGGGGTGCGTTGTCAGACCAAATAACTCTTGTAGCCGAACAGCGATTTTGGGCTGTGTTGCACCATAGTCGATAGGGAGTTTTGTGCCAGTGGGCGCCTTGATGCTAGCGGGAGCGAGCTCGTCTAGGGTCCTTTGGTCCTCCCAAGATAGCGAATTGCGCAGTAGCGCCAGCAAGTCGAGTTTCTTTAGCGCGTCCGGGGTGCGGATTCCCGTAAGGTGTGGTTCCAGCCAACTTGAAAGCGTTACCGAAAGTGCCGCATCCGAAAGGTCCGGAATGGCATAACCTTGCGCGCGGAGCCATTCGACGCGAGCTCGAAACAGCAGGACAGGTTTATCCCATGGTAGGCATGAGAGACCCAAATCGTGGATGCCTTCGCACATAGCGGCGTTTGATGTTTCGGGAGGACAGCCCTTCCAACTTTGATCATTAAGCACGAGTTGCCCAAAATGCGTGCGCTTGCGGACCAGCACGCGACGGTCGCGTTTGGACCATTCGCATAGTGCAATGTCTTCGAATTGGTTACCGTAAACGTTGGTGAGTTCAGCTTCTGTGATTGGTAATGCAGCGCGGACTTTGGCTTCGCGGGCGTGACCGTCCAAATCAGTTGCGATAATCAAGCGGTTGCTACCCGTGGTATCGTCGTTGCGAAAGAAGGCGCCTTTGCCACCTGATAGAACAAAACGTGGTGCATCACCTTTGCGGCGCAATCCAATCCGATCTGGGTAAGCAAGCGCCAGTGTTTCAGCTAGGGAAAGGTTACTAGGAGTGTGTTTAAGGCGTTTTGCCTCGTTTTTGATGGCTTTCAGTACAGCTGAATTTGCCTGAAAAGGTTGCCTGCTTGCAAAGGTTTGCGGGTCATGCAGTGCTTCAATCTGCAATGTTATGTCGCTTGGCGCATTTCGTGGCAGGGGATTACGTGACTCGATCAGTGCGGCGAGCAGTGGTGCGTCTGGGCCACCCTTTTCCAGCATGTGCGCGAGGCGCGGGTGGAGGGGGTGATGGGACAGGGCCTTACCATGTGGTGTAATACGGTCGTGAGCATCCAGCGCAGTGAGGGCTCGGAGGAGGGCTTTCGCTTGAACCACGTCCGTTTCGCGTGGATAATTTAGGAAAGGCAAGGATGTAGGGTCGCTGGTACCCCATGCCGCAAGTTGCAACATCAGATTGGTGATGTCGGCTGATAGGATTTCTGGCAAAGGAAACGAAGCCATGCCGCCTTCTTCTCCTTTGGTCCAGAGTTTGTAACAGATGCCTTTCGCTACACGACCGGCACGGCCCATGCGCTGCCTGGCTTCGGCCTTGGTTACGCGATCAGTTGTAAGGCGCGACATACCAGAGCCAGCGTCGAACCGAGCACGACGGGCACGGCCACCATCGACTACCACATGCACGTCCTCGATGGTGAGCGAGGTCTCGGCGATCGAAGTGGCGAGTACAATTTTGCGGCCCTCTGTTTCAGGCAAGATTGCGCGACGTTGTTCTGCGAATGGCAGTGCACCGTAGAGTGGGCGGAGGATGCAATCGCTCGGAAGGCTGTTCCGCAGCAGCGACTTGATTCGATGTATTTCGCCTTCTCCTGGAAGGAAAGCGAGAATACCGCCTTTCGTTTCTAACGCGGCTTTAGTGATTAAGTTTGCCATTGCTTTTTCAAAGTGGGGGCCGTGCGTGTTCGGTTTTGCCCATGGTTTGGTTAGGTGGCGTGCTTCAACTGGGTAACTGCTACCCTCTGATGTGATAATGGGCCCGTTGCCAATGAGTTTTGCAACTGGTTCTGCGTTAAGCGTGGCTGACATGATGATTACGTGCAGGTCGGGCCGCAGTGCATCGCGCAGCTCGAGTGCGAAAGCGAGGCCTGTATCCGACTGCAATGAACGTTCATGGAATTCGTCAAAGATGATGCATCCAATACCTGGTAACGCAGGATCGGTCTGGATCATGCGGGTGAGAATACCTTCGGTGATTACTTCTATGCGCGTGTTTTTGCTAATTTTGCTGTCACCACGCATGCGGTATCCGACTGTTTGGCCTGTGACCTCGTTTAGAGTTTTAGCCATATGTTCAGCTGCGGCACGTGCCGCAAGGCGACGTGGTTCAAGCATAAGGATTTTGCCATCAAAAAGGCTTTCTTCGAGTAAAAACAGAGGTATACGCGTGGTCTTACCTGCCCCAGGGGGGGCTTGCAAAACCGCCATTCTATGCGACTTCAACGCATCGCGGAGTGCGGGCAGTACCGCCAGTATTGGCAGCCCACTCATGAAGTACTATTTTTGTTTGTCGCGTGCGCTGTTAAACGTTGTCTGGATTGTGAAAGCCGACGGATGATAAGAATCTTCATTCTCGTGCTTATACATTATGATAAAAAAAAGTTGACCCTTTCGTGCATGTTTAACAACAAAAACCTGCGATGTGGAAGTCGACCCCCATAAGGATAGCGTTCCCACAGTCGACTAAGGATGGTGCAAACGTGCGCTCCGCCGCGTTATTT
>DLZA01000226.1:0-226 GCA_003447515.1 Paracoccaceae bacterium | reverse complement strand
CTGTCTTTGCGAGTTATGTTGTTGAAATATTGTTGGCATTTTCTCAACAATTGTGTGGTCTAGTTTCGGTTTGCGTCCAATAGTGGATTAGGGTTTGGACGATGTCTTGGAACGAGCTGATAAGTTTGTTCGTAAAATCTGACACGTAGATTTTGTTTATAAACACGATAACAAAGGGTGTGGAAAAGATCCAAAAATTTGGTTTTTACAGTTAAATTGGCTCTTA
>DLZA01000216.1 GCA_003447515.1 Paracoccaceae bacterium | reverse complement strand
GAGACGGTTCCCCGCCTACACACTTTCCAGGCGTGCGCCTTCGACCACTCGGCCACCTGTCCGTGGGGGGCGGTTTAGCTACGAAAGTGACATCACGCAAGAGGCAATTATTTACTAATTGCCCGTTCTGCCTTCTGTCGGCGCTCATCCAGCTTCTCTACATAAAATCTTTAAAACTATTTATCGTTTAGGTTGAATAGACCTGCTTTCATCATTGCAATAGCCTATCGAGGGTGGAGTTTTTTGCAAAGTGTTTGAATACTTTGAGTATTCATTGGTTGCCCAGTGGTCCGGTGGTTTTGCATTCAAGAAAAGTGGGCTCATTATTGTGGCTATCTTTGTTCTACTTCCCATTTTGGATGAACCCAAGGCTCCATATTCGATGCAGGTAGCGGATCACGACCTAAAATATGATCTGACGCCTTTTCACCAACCATAATCGAAGGTCCGTTCAGGTTACCGTTTGTGATGCGCGGGAAGATGGAGCTGTCAGCTACGCGCAGGTTGTCTACACCAATTACGCAGCACTCAGGATCTACAACAGCCGTCAAGTCATCTGACGCACCCATTTTGCAAGTGCCGCAAGGGTGATAGGCACTTTCTACATTTTCTTTGATAAAGCCGTTGAGCTGTTCGTCAGTTTGTATAGCCTCGCCCGGTTGGATTTCGCCACCGTGATATTTTGCAAAAGCCTCTTGGCAAAAAATCTCACGAGTAAGGCGGATACAAGTTCGAAAATCTTCCCAGTCTTGCTCCCTGGACATGTAGTTGAACTGAATCTTAGGAGCCTCTTTTGGATCAGCAGAAGTAAGCATGACTGAACCACGTGACTCAGAGCGCATGGGGCCAACGTGAGCTTGGAAGCCGTGGCCTTCAGCAGCAGCCTGCCCATCATAACGAACGGCGATGGGTAGGAAATGGTATTGAATATCTGGGTATTCGATACCCGGGCGGGATCGAATGAACGCAGCACTTTCAAATTGGTTTGATGCGCCAGGCCCCTGCCCTGTAAACAACCACTTAGTACCAACGAAGGCTTTACCCAACAGGTTCCAGTAGCGAAAAAGTGTGACTGGCTTAGTAGACTTGACTTGGATGTATAGTTCAAGATGATCCATAAGATTTTGACCAACGCCGGCGCGGTCCGCAACAACGCTGATCCCGTGTTCGCGCAGATGTAATGCGGGACCGATGCCAGAGCGCATTAGAATTGCAGGGGAGTTAAATGTAGAAGCAGCAATGATGACTTCATGTTTCGCATACAGTTTTTTTATAGTTTCGCCTTGGGTAATTTCTACACCTATGGCGCGTCCATTTTCTATAATCACGCGGTCTGCATGGCCGTATACGACTTCAACGTTGTTACGTTTTTGTGCGGGCCTCAGATAAGCATTAGCAGCCGACCAACGCACGCCTTTGTGCACTGTTTGATCCATCGGCCCAAACCCTTCTTGCTGGATGCCATTATAATCGTTGGTTACTTGGTACCCTGCCTGCCTGCCTGCTTCCACAAAAGCCTTGTTCAATGGGTTCTCGCGTGTACCCCGTTTCACATACAAAGGACCGTTATTCCCACGCACAGAACGGTCACCACCTTGGCCCGACGGGTTCCAGTTTTCTTGACGTTGAAAATAGGGCAGCACATTTGCACCTGACCAACCAATTGCGCCACTTGCTGCCCAGTAATCATAGTCGCGGGCGTGTCCACGCACATATACCATGCCATTAATAGAAGAAGAGCCGCCGATGACTTTCCCACGCGGCGCAGCCAAGCGACGGCCGTCGAGAAAGGGTTCGGGTTCGGACCTATAACCCCAATCATAACGAGCCATATTCATAGGATAACTTAGAGCTCCAGGCATCTGGATAAAAGGTCCCCAATCTGAGCCACCATATTCAACAACAGTCACTTTTTTTGTACCATCCTCAGATAAACGGTAAGCCATGGTGCAACCAGCAGAGCCAGCGCCGATAATGATATAATCAGCAGTCATTTTATATGATCCCTATTCACCTCGCGGGAAGCGGGCAGCTTCCTCAACCATATTTAGATCCATGTTATTGCGCATGTAGCGTTCAGATGCTTTTTGTAGAGGCTGGTAATCCCATGGATAGTAATCGCCATTGCGTAAGGCTTCGTAGACCACACAGCGGCGAGCTTGGCTTTCACGGACTTGATTATCGTAACTATCAAGGTCCCATCGGGCTTTAGATTTTGCGCGAAGGGATGTGACTATGGCCGCCACATTAGGATCAAAGGCAAGGTTTTTTAACTCATAAGGGTCTGAATCCATGTCAAATAGTTGGTCACCATCGTGGTTGCAGCGGGTATATTTCCATTTACCTTGGCGTAAAGAAACTAGTGGAGAAATAGATGCCTCAGCTGCATATTCCATCGCAACGGGAGAGGTGCGCTCACCACCTTGACCCAGATGTACAAGGCTTTCGCCCTCAGTCCAGAGAGCAACTTCGTCTAAAGATACTCCTGCCAGTTCTGCAAGAGTTGGGGTGACGTCAATTGTACTGACGGGGGCCTCAACCAATCCTGGTTCCATATTAGGGTTGCAGATCATCAGAGGCACACGGGCGGATCCCTCATAAAAAGTCATTTTAAACCAGAGGCCCCGTTCACCAAGCATGTCGCCGTGATCCGAAACAAACAGGATTGTGGCTTCTTGGCGCGTGCCTTCTAGTGCTTCGATCAGTTCACCAACCTTGTCATCAATGTAACTAATGTTGGAAAAATATGCACGACGAGAGCGCTTGATGTCTTCTTCGGTGATATTAAAACTGCGCCAGTCATTTGCGTCAAAGATACGTTTAGAGTGTGTGTCATGTTCGTCATAATCCATTGCGGGAATTTTTGGCAGGAGATGCTTGCATTCCTTGTAAAGGTCCCAATATTTCTTGCGCGCGACATAAGGATCATGAGGGTGTGTAAAGGATACCGTTAGGCACCATGGGCGGTCGTCTTTACCTCGTGAAAGGTCATAGATTTTGCGTGTAGCGTTAAAAGCAACTTCGTCGTCGTATTCCATTTGGTTTGAAATTTCCGCAACACCTGCCCCAGTAACGGAACCCATATTGTGATACCACCAATCAATGCGCTCATCCGGCTTACGGTAATCAGGTGTCCAGCCAAAATCAGCGGGATATATATCAGTAGTAAGGCGCTCCTCAAAACCGTGCATCTGGTCTGGACCGACAAAATGCATTTTGCCGGATAAACAGGTTTGATAACCAGCACGACGCAGATGATGAGCATAGGTCGGGATACTGGAGGCAAACTCAGCAGCGTTATCATAGACATGAGTCCGCGACGGTAGTTGACCCGACATGAAGGACGCTCTGCCCGGCGCACAGAGCGGAGATGCCGTGTAGGCAAATTTGAAACGAGTGGACTTAGCTGCAATTTTCTTAAGATTTGGCACGTTCAACCAGTCAACTGGACCATCCGGAAACAACGTACCAGTCAGTTGGTCGACCATAATAATCAGTATGTTTGGTTTGGTCATTGGTCTCTTATCTTGCTGAGTTGCAAGTCGAGGTAATCACGAACAATTTCGACGGATTGGTCACGGTTTGGTGCATTATGTTCAAGAGCATGACGGATATAAATGCCGTCTATCATCGCGCCTAATCCACGTGCTGTATGTTCGGCGTGAGGCTGCTCCAGAAGATGGGAGAGATTCACAACAAGGTTAGAATACAAGCGGCGCGCATAGACATGCAACAGACGCTGTGCCTCGGCCGAGTTTTGTGCCTGAACGTAAAAGGTCAACCAAGAGGCAACTACGTCAGGGTCAAAGTTGCATGCATCCAAGTTCGCTTCAATGATCGCGTGGACCCGTTGCAACGGTGTTTCAGCGTGGCGCAGATTGGTGCGAACACGCAGTTGTAGGTTCGTCAAGATCTGACGCATGGCGGCCAGAAGCATTTGTTCTTTGCCCCCAAAATAGTGATGTGCGAGGCCAGAAGACATGCCAGCCCGTTTTGCAATCTGACCAACTGTTACATCAAGTGATCCAGTCTGACCAATTTCAGCAATCGTAGCATCAATCAGTGCTTTACGTCGGATTGGTTTCATTCCTACTTTGGGCATGGACCTTCCCTTTCGTGCGAGACGTTGCTTTATTTTAATTGATTGGTCAATTAAAATAAATTGAACCAGCCTCGTGGAATTTTTACACAAATAATATCAAATTATAAAAAACTGGGCCACACTCACAGCTACAGCACATTGTTGGCCAAACAGTGTAAAATATCATCAAAAAGAGTAAAAATTACTGGCGGTATACGCTTACTTATCAAAAAAATAAGAGGCACTTTGAATGCGGATTTAATCATTGTAGACAATGATAACACTGCGACAGTCGTCATAAAAAATTCAAATTAGCAAGAAACGTTTTATTACGAAAAGTTGGCATTTTTTATAAGGCCGATATAACCGTCAAACTGGGCATCCATACCCATGGCGAAATCCGTAAGAACGGATTTGAACTCTTACTTCACATCCCAGCAGTTTAATAAGCGGTAGATCAGTTGCTACATCTAAAGGTGACTGATTAATGAGGAGCAAGAGTAAACACGACTGTACTGACGCACAGCGTAAATAACCGGGGACGATGGGTAGATATGAAGTGGCAAGCCGATCAACAGAATATGATTGGGTGCGCGCGCGGTCCAAAGTGTGAAGCTGTTCTGATCAAAGATCTTGAGGGCCAAAAGTGATCGGTAAGCTAGCGAGCCTGCAAATGGTAGGTCAGCAAAGACACAATGCGCTGTAACCAAAGTTATAGGCCTGCGTCCTTCGAAGCAGGCCTATGTATCTGATAAGGTTTTATTTCACG
>DLZA01000302.1 GCA_003447515.1 Paracoccaceae bacterium | reverse complement strand
TAGGTCACAAAGCCTCGCTCCACCACGTCCGAAGACCCTGCCACAGATGTCAGGTGGGCCGCAACCATGCCACCCGTGCAGCTTTCAGCGGTGACAATTTTTTCATTGCGTGCGCGACAGGAGGCAAGTGTTGTTGTCGCTAAGTGTTTAGTCACCCACCAAACCCTCCATGCGCCAGATATCCTGCAAAGGTTAGCACACACGCTGCCATTAACCCCGCTAAAACATCATCAAACATAACCCCAAACGGTGTTGCTTTACGGTCCGCCCAACTGACGGGCCAAGGCTTTAGGATATCAAACAGGCGAAACAGTAAAAAACCAGCTATAAGGCCTTGCCACGGTAAGATCGTCACTGCACTGCCGTGCCACCAAAGCACTAAAGACAGTGGCATTAACGTGATCCACTGCCCCACGACCTCGTCGATCACTACCATACCGGGGTCATGATCCAATTGCTTGTGCGTGACTTCGGCTGTGGCCCACCAACCAATAAAAAACACCACAAGTACTGCGGTAAGCAGCGCAATAAAGCCACCAACCGCGTGCAGCAGAATCGCAAAGGGTAGGGCGGCTAGCGATCCCAGCGTGCCAGGCGCAGGACTCAAAAGCCCAACATAAAACCAGGTGGCAAGCAGTTTACTCATGCGTTAACCAGTGTTGCTGTCCCCAGCGCTGCAATGCCCTCACCGCGCCCCGCAAACCCCAGTTGTTCTGTTGTCGTTGCCTTCACACTGATCCGATCCACAGCCACACCCGTGATGTTGCTTAGGCGCTCGCGCATGGCTTGCGTATGCGGACCTATCTTGGGTATTTCACAAATAATTGTACAATCGAGATGCGTTATAGAAAAGCCTCGCGCAATGACCCGCTCAATTGCTTTACGCAGGAAAATATCACTCGCTACACCTTTCCATTCGGGCTTAGACGGCGGAAACCACTGCCCGATATCACCTTCTGCCAGCGCCCCAAAAATAGCATCCGTCAGCGTGTGCATCGCTACATCCGCATCCGAATGCCCGACCAGCCCGCGATCAAACGGAATGTCCACGCCATTCAGGGTCACATGATCTCCTGGGCCGAATTTATGCACATCAAAACCGTTGCCAGTGCGAACATCCATGTCTTGTTCCATCAGTTTTGCGGCCAAGGCAAAGTCCTCGGGACGCGTAATTTTAAGATTGGTATCAGAGCCTTGCACGATCTCTACGTCAATACCAAAGGCGCGTGCAGTCTCCACATCGTCCGCCATTGCGGTGTCTGTGGCGGCATGAGCTGCGCAAATATCATCGAGGCGAAACCCTTGTGGCGTTTGCGCGCGCCAAAGATCATCGCGCAACAGCGATACATCTGCTTGCGTCCCATTCGACCGCCAGACCGCGTCCACCACAGGCACAGCCAGCAAAACACCCTGATGTGTTTCGATCTTTCGCAGCAACGCGTCAATATCGTCACGACGCAACAGTGGCCGGGCGCCGTCGTGGATCAACACATGGCTCCCCTCACAGGCGGCAAGTCCGTTGCGCACTGACGCGCTGCGGCTGTTTCCACCCAAAATGGGTTCTTTTAATCGGCAATCGGAAATTGGTGCTATCGCGTTGTTGTATAAATCGTAATCATCGGAATGAATAACCACTCGCACCGCAGAAATACCGCTGTGTGCCAAACATGCCCTTACGGTATGCTGAAGTACAGGCGCGCCGTGGAGATTGCGGTACTGTTTTGGGGGTCCGCTGCCGGCTCGTGTACCGCGGCCCGCCGCCACAATTAATATTTCTGCGTCTACATACATAATGTTGTCCTGTTTGTTCACACTTTTTATCGTGCCCGAAGGCTCGTCACAATGGGGCATTCTTGCTGTTTAACTTGTCAATCTGATTTTGATGCCTAAAGATACCCCATGAATGAATTAGTGATCAAAAATAAGGCAATTCACCCACCTGTCTTACTCGCACCCTTGGCTGGGATCACAGATTTGCCCTTCCGCAAACTGGTTTCTAGTTTTGGTGCAGGTCTTGTAGTGTCCGAGATGATCGCCAGCGAGGAAATGATGCAGGCGCGGCCTGGTACTCTGGCTCGTGCCGAGTTGGGTTTAGACAGCGATAATACTTCGGTTCAGATTGCAGGGCGCGATGCATATTGGATGAGTGAGTGTGCAAAAATGTGTGTCAACAATGGCGCGCAAATTATTGATATTAATATGGGATGTCCTTCAAAAAAGGTAACGCAAGGTTATTCTGGAGCTGCCCTAATGAAAGATATCGATTTTGCCTTGACCCTCATCGAAGCTGTTGTGGAAGCAGTCACTGTGCCGGTTACTTTGAAAACTCGTCTTGGCTGGAATGATAATATGCTGAATGCGCCGCAATTGGCCATTGCCGCGGTAAATGCTGGTATTCAGATGATAACCATTCATGGGCGTACGCGGTGTCAATTTTATAAGGGCACTGCAGATTGGGCTGCAATTCGCCATGTTAAAAATGCCGTTGATGTTCCCGTGATTGCCAACGGTGATATCCTTGACTCAAAAACTGCAAAACTAGCGTTGGATCAGTCAGGCGCAGATGGTGTTATGATTGGGCGCGGAGCACAAGGGCGGCCCTGGCAGCTTGCGCAGATTGCAGCTGATTTATTTGGTGCAGCTGCGCCGAAGATACCATATGGAAAGAGTTTATTAGATTTGATGATAGATCATTACATGGCCATGCTAGCTTTTTATGGTGACGATCTGGGCAGTCGTGTGGCTCGCAAACACATTGGCTGGTACATGGATACACTGCCTACGCCAAAAGACTTGCGCCATCGTATTCTAACCGAAAAAAATAGTATGGAAGTGGTACGTTTGATGTTTGATTTACCGACAGAAAACACTCAAGTGGCCGCAGCGTGACATTGAACTATGAACAAATTTGGTCGGTGTTGCCATTTCCTGCCTTTGTTGTGAACGTAAATAATCGGCTTAGTCATGCTAACGCTGCTGCAGAACAATTGGCCAAATCCTCCATTAAGCAGTTACGCGACAAGGACGTGGGATATTTGTTCGGCCAGGATTCGGTAATTGCGAACACTATTTCACAAGCCGGTTCGAAAATAGGGTCTTTAATGCATTACAATATCGAAGTGGGCCTAAACGATACAGAGCCCGTTACCTGCAATGTGCATGTTGGCCCCCTTGACTCCAAATCAGGTGACCTTTTGTTATTAATACAACCAACTGGCGTTGCGCTAAAGATGAGCCGCTCGCTAACACACATGGCCGCTGCAAGATCCGTGGTGGCTATGTCAGCTATGTTGGCCCATGAATTGCGCAATCCTCTCGCCGGGATATCAGGTGCGGCACAGCTTTTGTCAATGAACGCAGACGAAGCGGACTTGGAATTGACCGACTTAATAGAGACAGAGACCCGGCGTATAGGTAAACTGATCGACCGCGTCGAAAACTTTAGTGATAACAGGCCAGTAGCACTAGCCGCAGTCAACATTCACGATGTGCTCGACCGTGCGGTTCGCGCAGCTCAAGCAGGTTTTGCGAGTGGCATCGAGTTTGTTGTTGATTACGACCCTTCGTTGCCTGATGCGGCGGGAGATGGTGATCAGTTGCTTCAAGTGTTTCAAAACATCATTAAAAATGCTGCAGAAGCGATTGAAGGCACTCATGGTAGGATCAAACTGCGCACCTCTTATAACTCTGGTGTCAAATTTACCGTTGCTGGAAATCGTACTCAAAACGTACCACTGCAAATAGCTATTACGGATAATGGTGTGGGTATTCCTGAAGCCTTAATGGAAGAGATTTTTGATCCGTTTGTGACATCTAAATCAAACGGAAGCGGGCTCGGCCTGCCGCTCGTATCTAAAATTATTGCTGGTCATGGTGGTCTTGTCGAGTGTGATAGCACCTTTGGCCGCACCACATTCACTATTCGCCTACCAATCTGGCGTCATAAAACGGAGCGTTAATCATGGATGGTACAATATTGGTCGCAGATGATGATCGGACCATTCGCACGGTTTTGACACAGGCGCTTACCCGCGCGGGTTGCAAAGTGCGTGCTACCTCAAACATCTCCACTCTTTGGCGTTGGATCGAAGACGGTGAAGGCGACGCCGTTATTTCTGATGTGATGATGCCGGATGGAAACGGGTTGGATCTACTGCCAGCTATCCAAAAGAAACGCCCAAACCTACCTGTTATTGTAATTTCGGCGCAAAATACTGTGGTTACTGCAATACGGGCGACGGACGCAGGTGCATATGAGTATATGCCAAAACCCTTTGATCTGCGCGTATTGCTATCCAAAGTGTCGAAGGCCCTTACTCAAAAAAGCCAAACGGTGCTACCAGCCGAACAAAATAATTATGAATCCGAATTCCCACTTGTCGGCGGTAGCCCGGCCATGCAGGAGGTCTACAGAGTAGTGGCTCGTGTTGTGAACACAGATCTCAGCGTTTTGATTCTTGGGGCCAGCGGCACGGGCAAAGATTTGCTCGCACGATCGCTTCATGAGCT
>DLZA01000382.1 GCA_003447515.1 Paracoccaceae bacterium | reverse complement strand
AGCAGTCAGCAGTCAGCAGTCAGCGAACCTAAGCGCGACCTTCTGGGCAATCAAGAGCCACTCCAAAATGCATAAAGGAGGATCTAGCACCCAGCCGCACTGGACCCTTTGACGGTGACGTCCGTGTGTCCAGCCCCCTATATTCGCCCAGCCATTTTTGTTTTCTCTAATAGGTTTCGGATACTGGTGGTTTTATTGTTATGCAAATGTGCTAAGTTGCAACTATGCATTTTACACTCAAGCAGGTCCGATATTTTGTCGCCGTTGCAGAATTTGGGACGGTCAGTCGTGCCGCTCAAGAGCTGTCAATCTCGCAGAGCGCTGTGACTGAGGGCATCAAAGATCTGGAAGCACATCTGGGAGTTAAGTTGTTTGAGCGGCGCAGGCGGGGGCTTGATACGACCCATCAGGGCCATATTTTTCTGCGGCACGCCAAAGCAATACTGACAGAAGTTGTCAACGCCGAAACCAGTCTGAGTGGCGCAAGCAATGAAATGCGCGGAAAATTAAACATTGGGGTCACTTCATTGACAGCAGGATATGTTCTGTCTGATATCCTGTCTCGCTTTCGCAGGGCGTGGCCGGGCGTTGAAGTGTCCGCGGTGGAAGACACCGGCGAATACCTTGAACATCTGTTGGTCGGGGGCGAGCTAGACATCGCAGTGATGATTGCCTCGGAGTTGCGGAACCCACAAGCCTTACATTCCGATATTCTTACAGTGTCTCAGTTTAGGCTGTGGTTGCCCTTTGGTCACCCCCTTAGTAGCAAGGAAAGTATTTCCCTGACAGATATTGCGGCGGAACCGCAGATTCTTTTGGATGTAGATGAGATGCAGGGTAATCGTTTATTGTCTGCACTTGGGAGCAGGCCCAATATTGCGTTCAGGACTAAGTCTGTTGAAGCGGTAAGGTCCTTGGTTGCTAGCGGGGCAGGCGTTGCCTTGTTACCTGAACTTGTTTACCGGCCTTGGTCCCTAGATGGAGACAGGATTGAAAGTCGTGATGTTTCAGGCGCTTTGCCTGTCGTTCAATTTGGATTGGTTTGGCGTCGGGGGGCATCCCAGTCGAATGTCACGCGCGCATTTCTTGATGTGGCGCAAAGTCACCATGCGACGCGATCACGGTGATATCGGAAAAACCGAAATCATACCGCTGTAATTTGAAATTGCGAATTTAAGGTTCGGTGGTATGGTTTTCCTAAGATCAAAAGGAATCGAAAAGGGAGACGCAAATGAAAACGCTATTGAAAACAACAACTGCATTCACCCTTGCAGTTACGGTTATATCACAGCCGGTTGCAGCACAAATGGTGACTAAACTTGGTGTGGGTGAAGGCCAGCTGAACATTGTCGCGTGGCCAGGCTACATCGAACGCGGAGAAACCGTCGAAAGTTTCGACTGGGTCAGCGGATTCGAAGAAGCTACCGGATGTATGGTCAACGTTAAAACAGCCAACACTTCCGACGAAATGGTTGCTTTGATGAATGAAGGCGGGTTTGACCTGGTGACCGCCTCCGGTGACGCGTCACTCCGTATGATTGCTGGAAAGCGCGTTCAGCCAGTCAATATAGGTCTCGTTCCCAGCTGGAATGACGTTGACGACCGATTAAAGCAAGCACCATGGCACTATGTCGATGGCCAGAACTATGGTGTTCCCTATATGTGGGGACCCAATGTGTTAATGTACAACACAGAGATTTTTGGCGACTCGGCTCCGACCTCATGGTCTGTTGTTTTTAATGAAACTACGCTGCCGGACGGTCAGACTAACAAAGGCCGCGTGCAGGCTTACGATGGCCCAATCCATGTTGCGGATGCTGCTCTTTATCTGATGACACATCAGCCCGACCTTGGCATCGTTTCTCCGTACGAGCTGAACCAAGATCAATACAATGCGGCTCTCGATTTGCTGCGTGGTCAGCGCACCCTAGTCAGCCGTTATTGGCATGACGCGTTCATTCAGATTGATGATTTCAAGAATGAAGGTATGGCAGCGTCAGGCTCATGGCCGTTTCAGGTCAATCTGTTGCAAGGCGATGAACTGCCTGTTGCAAGCGTCATTCCCGATGAAGGCGCAACTGGCTGGGCGGACACCACAATGATGCATGTGGATGCCGAAAACCCGAACTGTTCCTATATGTGGATGGAACATACGCTTAGCTCTAATTTGATGAGCGATCTAAGTGTTTGGTTCGGTGCAAACCCGGCTGTTTTGGCTGCTTGTACGGATGGGCGCGGGATGCAAACTGCAGAGGGGTGCACAAAGAACGGTCTGGACGACTTCGAAAAGATCCGGTTCTGGCAAACTCCGGTCAGCCAGTGTGAAAGCCAAGGCGAATGTGTGCCTTATTATCGATGGGTTTCGGATTACATCGGCGTAATCGGCGGACGCTAATTCACACGATATGGATTTGCCTGTGGCGTTGCTATGCGCCACGGGACCATAAGGAGTATTACTGTGGTACCGGCAGTTCAGTTTGAGGCGACCTCTCGCTTCTTTGGAGATACCCGCGCCGTCGACGACGTGACGCTAGACATTGCAGAAGCCGAATTCTTTGCGATGCTTGGACCATCAGGGTCCGGAAAAACAACCTGTTTGCGCCTGATTGCAGGGTTTGAGCGACCATCAAAGGGTCGCGTGCATATCTTTGGGCAGGATGCGACAAACACGCCTCCATATCGGCGTCCGGTAAACACGGTATTTCAAGACTATGCCCTGTTCCCGCATTTGAATGTGCAGGATAACGTGGCCTATGGGTTGATGATCGCGCGGGTCCCGAAGGCCGAGCGCCATCGCACCGCAGATGAGGTGCTGGAGCTTGTCGCGCTCAGCGGCTTTTCCAAACGCAAACCGTCTGAGCTTTCCGGCGGTCAAAGGCAACGCGTCGCATTGGCGCGTGCGCTTGTTAATAAGCCGAAGGTTCTGTTGCTGGATGAGCCACTCGGTGCTTTGGATCTGAAGCTGCGTGAGCAAATGCAGGCAGAACTAAAGTCACTGCAGAGACATTTAGGCGTTACTTTCGTTTTCGTCACCCACGATCAGGGAGAAGCCTTATCGATGGCTGACCGAGTTGCTGTTTTTCATAATGGCAAAGTGCAGCAGGTTGACACCCCAGTAATGCTCTACGATCATCCCAAAACGTCATTTGTTGCAGATTTTGTTGGCTCTTCCAACGTGTTGCCTCTTGAGATGGTACAGCGTTTGGTTGGCGTCGCCAAACTCGCTAGCCTAAGGCCTGAAAACATACGTTTGGCTGCAGATGGCTTGGCTGGAACTCTGACATCGAAGGCATTTTTAGGAGCGGCAACACGGCTGGAAGTTGACGTGGATGGTACAAAGATCTCGGTGTTGTTGCCCAAGGGGGCTGAACTTCCAAATGACGGTGCTAAGGTACATCTGGCTTGGGATGACGGAGCGCTTCATATCATAGAGACGTCTAATGGCTAATACCAGAGCATTTGGCGGGCGAGCGTCTGACGCGCTATGGCGGAAACCGCGCTTACTTTTGGCGTTATTGTTGGTACCACCTTTGTTATGGCTGGGGATCGTCTATCTGGGCTCCCTATTTGCACTTCTGGCGCAGAGCTTTTTCTCGATTGATGAGTTTTCAGGCCTCATCAACTACAATTTGACTCTTAAGACCTATGGCGAGTTGTTTCGCCCCTCCAACTTTGATATTTTAGTTAGAACAGTGGCTATGGCCAGCGCGGTGACTATTGCAGCGGCCATCGTTGCGTTTCCCATCGCCTACTATGCTGCGCGTTATGCTAAGGGACGCTGGAAAGTCGTCTTTTATCTGGGGGTGATGCTACCGCTTTGGTCAAGTTATCTGGTCAAGGTTTATTCGTGGAAGCTGATACTTGCTAAAGAGGGCATTCTGAATTGGATATTTGAGATGTTGCACTTGTCTTGGGTGTTACAAGCCTACCTTTCAGTGCCGGGCATTGGCGGATACTCCCTATCGGTAAGTTGGACGGGCACATTTCTGGTTTTCCTATACGTATGGCTACCTTTCATGATCCTGCCCGTGCAAGCCGCACTGGAGCGGGTGCCGTCTTCCATGCTTGAGGCTTCAGGCGATCTTGGAGCACAGCCAGGTCAAACCCTGCGCTATGTGATCTTACCGCTGGCCTTGCCCGGTATAATTGCAGGATCTATTTTCACATTCTCTCTAACTTTGGGTGACTACATTATTCCCCAGATTGTGGGGACATCCGCCCGCATGATTGGGCAGGC
>DLZA01000276.1 GCA_003447515.1 Paracoccaceae bacterium | reverse complement strand
GCTAAGCAGCTTAAAAACAAATTGTGTTTAGCAAATCTTCCAGTAGATGACCATGGGAGCCACATTGTTCCATTGCAAGTTGGCAATCCTGTGAAATGTAAAATGCTCTCTGATATGCTGCTCGAAGATCACGGCATTTACGTACAGCCAATCAACTTTCCAACTGTACCACGAGGTACTGAGCGTCTACGCTTTACTCCATCTCCTGTGCATACTGATGCGATGATTGACGACCTTGTTACTGCACTCGATGGGCTCTGGCAGCATTGCGCACTGAACCGTTTGGACGTGGCTGCATGATTCAAAAAATAAGCTTGTATCGCCAGTCATATTACGCTTTTGGCTGCTGCCTGCAGTGATAAATCAAATTTCAAAGCTGGGGTCCACAATAGTTGCAGGATGTGTTAGTACCAAGGCGTTCGGTTGCCCGAATCAAATGCGGAAGATTCGGCGCAAGGCGTAAGAACCGGATATGAAGGGTCATACGGGTCCCATGGATGAAGACTTGGCAAATAAAGGCCCACGTGGCTTTGACAGCTTTGAGCTAACACTCGGTGATGAGATGCGCGGTGAACGTGCAACGCTTGGTAAATCTCTACTGGACGTACAGCGCGACTTGCGAATCAAGGCGACATATGTGTCCGCTATCGAAAATTCTGATCTTTCTGCATTTCAAACACAAAGTTTTATCGCTGGCTATGTTCGCTCCTATGCGCGCTACCTTAAAATGGAGCCAGACGAATGCTTTGTGCGCTTCTGTGAGGAAAGCGGTTTCAGCGGTGTTCATTCTGATATCAAATCAGGATCACTTTCGACTAAGCCTGCTGTAATAACCCAAACATCCATGCGCGTCTCCCATTTGGATCCAATCGCGCAGCCGCGCATCTCGCGTCACACGGCACCTTCTAATTTTTTGTCGAATCTTTCCTTATCCGCGTTAGGATCCGTAACGGTTTTAGCTGTTTTGATTGTGGGCCTTGGCTACGGCGGTTGGACCGTTTTGAAAGAAGTGCAACGCGTGCGATTGGTGCCGGTTAACCAAACACCGTCTGTCACGTCGGAGGTGGTCGGTTCACCAGCGGATATCAATACACAGCCTTCAACGATAGTTGGCATCAAGCAACAACCGTCAGTTCAAATAATGAACTTGGATCAACTTTATAGGCCACAAGAATTCGAAGTGCCCAAAATGGTGGCTCGTGACGGACCGATTGCGTCAATCAATGCTGGCAGCCTAGGTGCGTATGCTGAGCAAAAACCACCATCAATTGTACGAGCACGAACGCGCAAATTGCAAGAAAAGCAACCACCTCGCGTGGTTGCGAATGGGCCACCCCCGGTCGATTTGATTGCGTTGAAGGCGGCCTGGGTTCGTATATATTTCGAAGATGGATCTATTTTGTTTGAAAAAATCCTTGACGCTGGTGAAAGTTATCGTCTGCCAGCGAATGTTGATAATCCACTGCTCCGTGCAGGCAATGCAGGCGCTGTTTTCGTTAAGGTTGGTGATGTGGCACACGGTCCACTTGGCAAGCCTGGTGGAGTAGTGCGCGGAGTGGTTTTAAACCGAGAAAACGTGACAAAAACTTTAGCACTAGCAGTGGACTTTGTGCAGCCGTCATCGCCACCTCTTAACATTGGAGAGTTGAATAGTATTGATAGCGAAAATGCAATTGTAGATGCAGGCTCCAACTGATCTACGGCATTGCGCCTTTTTATCTTCTGCTGCAAACTGCTAACGGTAAACATACAATTATACCTTGCCTGGAATCGATATGTCGTTGAACCACGTCCGCCCTTGGCGTAATATTTATCGCCGCAAATCCCGCCAAATCATGGTGGGGAAAGTACCCGTTGGAGGCGACGCTCCAATTTCGGTGCAAACCATGACTAACACGTTGACCCATGATGCGTCTTCGACAATTAAACAGGTAATTGCTTGCGCTGATGCAGGGGCCGATATCGTCCGCGTGTCCTGTCCAGACGAAGCATCGACCAAAGCTATGCATGAAATTTGCCGCGAAAGCCCGGTACCAATCGTCGCTGATATCCATTTCCACTACAAACGTGGGGTTGAAGCCGCCGAGGCTGGAGCCGCATGTCTGCGGATCAACCCCGGTAACATCGGTTCGCCTGATCGGGTGAACGAGGTAATAAAAGCTGCCCGTGACAACAATGCTTCTCTACGCATTGGTGTGAACGCGGGTTCTCTTGAAAAACACTTACTTGAAAAGTTTGGTGAGCCGTGTCCCGAAGCTATGATTGAAAGCGGTTTGAGTCACATTCGCATTTTGCAGGATAATGATTTTCACGAATTTAAGATTTCGGTTAAAGCTTCTGATGTTTTTATGGCCACCGCGGCCTATCAAGGCTTAGCTGAGGCGACTGATGCTCCGATCCATCTTGGTATTACAGAAGCTGGTGGGTTAACCTCTGGCACAATCAAATCTTCCATCGGATTAGGAGGCTTGTTGTGGGCAGGTATTGGAGACACTTTGCGAGTGTCTCTGTCGGCAGATCCAGTAGAAGAGGTTAAAGTCGGCTTCGAAATCCTAAAGTCCCTTGGATTGCGACACCGAGGCGTGAACATCGTTTCTTGCCCAAGCTGTGCGCGTCAGGGTTTTGACGTGATCAAAACTGTTGAAGCGCTGGAAAAACGGCTTGAACACATTAAAACGCCTATGTCTTTGTCCATTATTGGCTGTGTCGTTAATGGTCCGGGCGAAGCACTTATGACTGATGTCGGTTTTACGGGTGGCGGTGCTGGGTCTGGTATGGTTTACTTAGCAGGAGCGCAAAGCCACAAAATGTCTAATGATAAAATGATAGACCACATTGTGGAACAGGTCGAAATTAAAGCTGCTGAACTGAATATAGTGAACGCTGCGAAGTAATCTGCTGACTAATTCAAGATGCGTAGGAAATTTACGGTGATAGCAGTAAGCCTTGCACTTCTATTTGTCACGGTTATTTGGCCGCGTGTCGCGCCTATCGATGTCGAAAAGTGGCATGTGGATCCTCAAGTGGTTGAGAAAAGTTCGCGGCCAAACCAATATCTCATGCGCGACGGACAAGACATTGACAGCATGATTTTGGATTTGGCGGTTACTGATTTAGCTGAAAAAATTGAAAAATTAACGTTGTTGCAACCGTCAGTGACCGTTCTTGCGGGCAGCGCCATAATAGGTCATGTCACATATGAACAGCGCTCGAAATTTATGGCTTTTCCTGATTATATTTCGGTTAAGATTGTATCCGAAGATGACGGGAGATCCCGCCTGATTATTTATTCCAGATCCCGTTTCGGTTATTTTGATTTAGGCGTGAATGAGGCGCGTATTAAAGCCTGGACTGCGGCGCTTCAATCGCCGATTGCGCGATAAGAAATAGACTTTCCTAACTTTTCAAGAATTCACCTGTTTCGTTGACATCTTTCATCTTGCCTGGCAAGGCCACCAAATTGCCATAGAAAATATTTTTTGCCCGCGTTAAACCCGCAGGTCTTGCATAAAGTGTGAGATAACAGTTTGTGTACTATCCAGTATTCTTGCTGGCCAGCACTGGGACATCAGGGCTTACGACCGGAAAGACAAACAAACTACGGTTTCAGAGGAATACAAAATTCGTTAGTTGTTACTTAACCCTTTACTCTACATGCACCAAAAACGATTGAAACTATGATCCCGACAGACAAATTACAACAAATTAAACAACGCTTCGCCTTCCTAGAAGCGAAGCTATCAGAAGGTGTTTCGGGTGATTTTGCTGTTTTATCCAAAGAATACTCTGATTTGCGCCCTGTGGTTGACCAGATTCAATCCTACCAGGTTCTTCTGTCTGATATTGAAGACACTGAGTTAATGATGTTGGATCCAGAAATGCGGGCGCTGGCAGCCGAGGAGCTGAATAGATTGCGAGCGGCACTTCCAGATCTCGAACATCAGGTGCAATTGACTTTGATCCCAAAAGACGAAGCCGATGAACGCTCTGCAATTCTTGAAATTCGACCAGGCACAGGTGGGGATGAAGCAGCACTTTTTGCTGGTGATCTTTTGACCATGTACCAACGCTATGCTGAAAAGGTAGGGTGGAATTTCGAAGTGATGGAACATTCTAACTCCGATTTAGGTGGGCTAAAAGAAGCAGTTGTCAGTGTGAAAGGGCAGGGCGTTTTTGCTCGCATGAAGTTTGAAAGTGGTGTGCACCGAGTCCAGCGCGTACCCGCGACTGAAAGCGGTGGACGCATCCATACCTCCGCTGCCACCGTCGCAGTTCTCCCAGAGGCTGATGACGTTGACATCGACATACCCAGCACTGATATACGTATCGATACAATGCGTGCTTCAGGTTCAGGCGGGCAGCACGTCAACACTACGGACTCCGCAGTTCGTATCCTACATCTCCCGACCAATATAATCGTAGTAAGTTCCGAAAAATCCCAGCATCGCAATCGCGAAATCGCGATGCAAGTACTTCGCACTCGTCTATACGATCTCAAACGTCAAGCGGTGGATGCTGAGCGTGCCGCATCACGTAAAGGGCAGGTCGGATCAGGAGACAGATCCGAACGTATCCGTACCTATAATTTTCCACAAGGCCGAATGACTGACCACCGCATAAACCTTACGCTTTATAAATTAGATCAGGTAATGCAGGGAGATCTGGATGAAATAATTGATGCGTTGATTCTCAATGATCAGGCGGTAAAGTTGGCGGAAATGGATCCATGATACAAACTGCTTCAATGGTGCTCCGCAGTGGTACCAAACTATTGACTGCCTCTATAGGCGATGGAGCAGCAAGGGATGCCCGCATCCTTATGGCTCATATTTTAGACATTTCACCGAGTCGCCTGCCAATTGCACTGTCCCGCATGCTGACCCCCCAACAGGTCGCCCAGTTCGAACACACAATTCACTGCCGCGCCGCCCACACGCCAATTTCGCACATTACTGGTAAACGTGCTTTTTGGAAATATGACTTCTGCGTCACCCCGGACGTGCTTGACCCGCGCCCTGAAACCGAAACGCTGATTGAGTTGGCGTTGCAGGGGCCGGAACCTGCTACAATCCTAGACCTTGGCACGGGATCAGGCTGTATCCTATTATCGCTTTTGTCTGAGTTACCACAAGCCATGGGTATTGGGGTGGATATTTCGGAGGCTGCGCTAAAAATTGCTTCTGAAAATGTTGATGGTCTTGATCTGACTGACCGTGCCACTTTGCAAATCTCCGATTGGTTCTCCGAAGTGAACGGTCAATTTGATTTGATTGTAAGCAATCCACCTTACATCACTGAGGCAGAAATGTTAGAACTTGAACCTGCGGTGTGCAACCACGAACCTCATCTGGCCCTTACAACTGGTGGTGATGGCCTATCAGCCTATCGTAACCTTGCAAAAGATTTAAAAAATTATCTCACGCCAGGCGGCCGAGCTTTCTTTGAAATAGGTAAAGACCAAGGCCAAAAAGTATATGATATCTTTGCTAACACCGGAATCGGTCCGGTCGTTATTCATCCAGATCTCGGTGGCCATCCACGTATTGTATCAGTAAATGTGTGAGATATTGCTAAACTAGCCAATAAACTTGTAAAATTTACTTATAATATCGTATTTTGGGTTGTAATGGCTCCAGAAGACATTGTATTTCATTGGTACGGATGATGGAACTAGAAGCGTTCTCATCCTAAACACCCAGTTAGACACCTGGAACGTCGACATGTTATTGGCCCCAAAAATCTAAGAGAACAAAGGTTCACAGATCACATGAGATCTTCAAACAAATCTCGGTCGCGAAATAAAAACCGTAACCGCAATAACAACAATAATCCCACTAATGTGGTAAATCGCGTGTTTGACAGTTCTGGCCCTGAGGGCAAGGTGCGTGGCACGCCCCAACAGATAATCGACAAATATCAAATGTTAGCTCGTGATGCTCAGCTGTCGGGTGATCGGGTCGCACATGAAAACTTTCTCCAGCATGCGGAACATTATGTACGTTTGCTTGGTGATGCGCAGCGCGAAATTGATGCGCGCCGGGAACAGCAGGATGCACAGCGACAGCAGAACCAACAAAGTCAATCCAACATAAAAAGTGAACAGCTCACTGATAAGCATAATCAGGTTCTAATTGACACCTCTAGTGAGCAGCCCACCATGTCGGTGGGCGCAGATATTTTTCCTACTACAAAAGATGAGACCAACTTGGTTGAGACACCTGAAAGCAAACCTGAAAAACCTGTGAAGAAACCGGCCCCGCGCAAAAAAGCATCAAAGCCTGTAGTTGCAAGTCCCGCCGACATCGTTGCTGAGGCCACAGAAAACAAGGGCGACGCGCCAGAAGTAGCGTAATGGTTCTAACCTCGAATTAATTCGCTAAGATTGCAGAATTGTTCCAGCCCGATCTCTTCAGCGCGTTGGGTTGGTTTGATATCCGCCGCCAGCAACTGGTCTTCTAAATCAGGCACAATGCCCTTTAAGCTGGCTCGCAGCATCTTTCTCCGCTGGCTAAATGCCTGTGCTACTACTCTTGATAGGGTATGTCCGTCTGCTTCAAAACGTGGCTTTTCTAACCGCTCTAAATGCACGACAGCCGAAGTCACTTTTGGTGGTGGGGTGAACGCAGCTGGAGGAATGTCCATCACGATCTTCACATCACAACGCCATTGTGCAAGGATTGACAACCGTCCGTACGCTTTCGTTCTTGGCTTTGCCACGATCCGTCTCGCAACTTCTTTTTGAAACATCAACGTCAGACTTTGCCAAAACGGTGGCCAATCTGGTGGAGACAACCAACGTGTCAGCAACTCTGTTCCGACATTGTAGGGCAAATTTGAAACAACCCTAACCGGTGTGTTCATCTGTGCAAGTGGATTAATCTTCAACGCATCACCCTCCCATACCTCCAACTTTCCGTTGTAATGCGCTGAAATTTCTGCCAGCGCAGGCAGGCATCGTTTATCTTGTTCAATCGCTACAACCCGCCTCGCACCCTCGTACAATAACGCCCGTGTTAGCCCACCAGGCCCAGGTCCTACCTCAAATACATCGCTGTTCGTCAAGTCCCCGGCTTGTCGCGCAATTTTTCCTGTCAGATTAAGATCCAGCAAAAAGTTTTGCCCCAACGTCTTCTTCGCGAAAAGACCATGCTTATTAATTACCTCGCGTAGTGGTGGTAGGCCATCAATGCTTGTCATTATAAACTGCCCGTGCATTGGCCATATCGCGTGCGCGTCGCAGGGCCTCGATTAAGCTAGTGGGATCTGCAATACCTTGCCCCGCAATATCAAACGCGGTGCCGTGATCAGGCGAAGTACGAATAAATGGTAGGCCAAGGGTTATGTTTACCCCTGCCCAAAAATTTAGGGTTTTGATTGGTATCAGTGCCTGATCGTGATACATACAAACGGCCACATCATATTTCGAACGGGCAGGGGAATGAAACATAGTATCTGCTGGCAACGGTCCAGAAATATTAAACCCTTCTGCGCGCAATTTATCCAAGATAGGCACGATAAGTTCGATTTCCTCGCGCCCCATCAACCCACCTTCGCCCGCATGCGGGTTCAATCCAGCTACCGCTAAACGTGGCGCGTTCAGCCCAAAATCACGGATCAAAGCATCATGGGTGATGCGCAGGGTGCGTTCCAACAGATCGGCAGACAAGATTGTTTTTACATGCTCTAATGAGACGTGTATTGTTACAGGCACAACTGATAACTCAGGCGCGGTAAGCATCATTACAGCTGTTTCAACGCCACCAAGTGTCGCTAAAAACTCTGTATGACCTGGATGTGCGAAACCCGCACCCGCCACCAAAACTTTTTTGTTGACTGGCAGGGTACAAATGGCACTGACCTTTTCAGACCTTGCAAATAAAACAGCTGTTTCGATGGATTTAATGACACCGGCCGCGTTGGTATAGTCTAATGTGCCAGCTACAGCAGGGGCGATAAAGTCCAGATGCAACAGAGGTAATCCGTCTGTATCGGCTGCCTCACTTGGATCACTGATTTCAACAGATTTTGGAAAATGCCGCCTATCGCCGATGACGAAAAACGACAGTTCGTTCTTTAACACAGCGTAAGCTTTATTTGCAATCTCAGGACCCACACCCGCTGGGTCCCCACATGTTAGGGCGATGGGAAGCGTCATTTGTATTCAATAATCGCGTTGGCCTTCAGTTCTTCTAAAAGACGCTGCCCAAATCCGCCAATACGTTGGTTAAAGAGGTTAGTACGAATTTGTTCGCGAGTAATGTTGGAAATTTCACGCGATCGTCCACACAACATCACTACTGTCAAAGTCCCTTGGGAGTTGGTGTAATACAGAGCCTCGTGACGGTCCAATTTTGTTAATTCAATCGATACAGCATGAGGTACATCTTCCAATTTAGCTAAATTATTTGTGTGACTTAGTACTCCAGTTAGTTGGGATTTTGTGCGTAAGTCATTGCAGGTGTCCACATTGTTTATCAACTTCGTAGCATTGTC
>DLZA01000405.1:536-4800 GCA_003447515.1 Paracoccaceae bacterium | reverse complement strand
CGCAGCTTTTAATGCGTTCAGATGGGTGGCAGAATGCGTTTTTAAAATATGTTCATCTGTGCCGATGGGCGCGTCTGACCGCAAAAGGCCATCAAATTCGGGCGCATTCATCCTGTCCAAAATATATTCTAATCGCGCGACCTGTTCAGGATGCCCGTCTGGGTTAATGTGATGCAAACAATCAGTGTGAGTTAGGAAGGCGGTAGTCATTATTCGGGGGCTAACATATAACCTGCGCCACGTACAGTTTGTAAGAAGCGAGGAGATTTGGGATCTGCTTCGATCTTGCGCCGGAGCCTTGTAATTTGTACATCCACAGCACGTTCTTGCGCTTGACCTGTGTCACGACCAAGATCTTCAACCAGTTTAGCGCGACTAATTGGGGTGTGGGAAGCTGCCGAAAAGATTCGCATCAAAGCACTTTCAGTATCTGTAAGGTGGACCAAATTTGTGCCTGACCATAATTCGCCACGCGTCAAGTCATAGTGGACATCACCAAGTTGCATCGTTTTGGGCGATTTTACCAAAGTTTGTTCCACGGGCATGCGGCGCAAGATGGCATTGATCCTTAGGATAAGTTCTTTAGGTTCAAATGGTTTGGATAAGTAGTCATCTGCACCTGCTTCTAATCCCATGATTCTTTCATTAGTTTCGCCTTTCGCAGTCAGTAAAATTATAGGTGTTTTCAGTTGTCTGCGCAAATCACGCGTGAGAGTTAAGCCGTCTTCGCCTGGCATCATTACATCCATCACGATTAAATCAAATTCTAATCCAGTCAGCAATTTGCGCACATGTGCCGCGTCGCGGGCAGCCGTGACACAAAATCCATTCCGGGACAGAAACTTTTGCAACAAGGAGCGGATACGTTCATCGTCATCGACGATTAAGATATGCACGTCTTGCATTTGTTCACTTATCAAATCTCAGTCCTTCATTAACTTCCTAATGTGTTTGCGCATTGAAGGATCCGTAATATTTTCGAGTACTTTTCGAAAGCCTTGCACCGCATCTGGCCCTGCCTCTTTATATGCAGTACGCAATCTTTTGCGTTGCGCAAAAGATAGCTCAGACTCCAGGTCTTTGCCAGACTTAGTTAGGAAAAGGTGGCGTTCACGCCGGTCTTTTTCACCAACTTTACTTTCAACAAGACCATCTTCGATTAACTGGCGTAGCACACGATTTAAGGATTGTTTGGTAACGCCAAGGATTTCAAGAAGACTATTGACCGTCGTACCAGGACGACGCTGGATAAAATGAATAGCGCGATGATGAGCGCGGCCATAGGTATAGTTTTCCAGAATTAGGTCAGGATCAGAGGTGAAACCACGGTAGGCGAAAAATAGTAGCTCAATGCCCTGTAACAGCTGATCATCTGTCAGAAAAAGAAGGTTTTCCCCACCTGGTTGCAAACGATCACGCATTTTACGCCCTATTTTGTTACAATTGTATTACTTCAATTTACGTCAGTCTTGTTGACTTTCCAAGAATCAAATGATAGCCAAATCGAAGTCTGGCGTAATTATGTGTCTTTTTTCTGAATAATTGCGCAATATATGACAATATTATCCAGAATGGAGTATAAAATGGCTGGTGGATATGATGATCGCGATGGCTTAATCTGGCTGGATGGTAGGTTGGTTGAGTGGCGAGATGCTAATGTTCACCTGCTCACTCATGCGATGCACTATGCATCCTCTGTCTTTGAAGGCGAGCGTGCGTATAATGGAAAAATTTTCAAGTCACGTGAGCACTCTGAACGCCTATTATTTTCGGGGCGCGAGCTCGACATTCCAATCCCATACACAGTAGATGAAATCGAAGAAGCCAAATACACCGTCTTGAAGGCTAACAACCTCACAGATGCTTACGTACGCGCACTTTGTTGGCGTGGATCAGGCGAAGATATGGGAGTCGCATCCGCAAAAAACCGAGTACGTATGGCAATTGCGACATGGGAATGGGGTGCCTATTACGGAGACGCAAAAACCAAAGGTGCAAAGCTAGATATTTCGCGCTGGAAACGTCCATCTCCTGAAACCATTCCGTGCTTTGCAAAAGCGGCTGGCTTATACATGATTTGCACAATGGCCAAGCATGAAGCGGAGGCAAAGGGTTGTTCTGATGCCATGATGTACGATTATCGTGGCTATGTGGCCGAGGCGACTGGCGCAAATATTTTTTTTGTAAAAGATGAAGTTGTGCATACGCCAAAGCCTGATTGCTTCCTGAATGGCTTGACCCGTCAAACTGTGATCAACATGTTAAAAGATAAGAAAATTGAGGTTCAAGAACGCCATATCATGCCAGAAGAACTACATGAGTTCGAGCAATGTTGGCTAACTGGAACGGCTGCTGAGGTAACTCCTGTTGGACAAATCGGTGATTTTAATTTCAAAGTAGGTGATATGGCGCGCACAATCGCTGAGGATTACGAAAAATTGGTACGTGCATAGTAGTCATACATCGTTGATGGCTTGAGACTGCTCAGTTGCTCTGATAAACAGCAAAAATCTCTGCGTCCGAGGAAGAGTGGCGTTTTTTAGAGGACACAGATCTAACTGATCGTGTGGGTGCCCAGGTGGCTAAAAAAACAACAAATATTCCAAGCATGTCGATGCTGGATTTAATTTTGAATACCCTTCAAAATGACAAGGCTGAAGATATTGTGACGCTGGATCTAGCGGATAAGTCGTCTATAGCAGACCATATGGTTGTGGCTTCTGGTCGCTCAACACGCCAAGTAGTTGCATTGGCTGAAAACATCATTGATCAATTAAAGCAGGTCATGAGCGTTCAATCGCGAATGGAAGGTAAAGAGTCAGGCGATTGGGTCTTACTGGATGCGGGCGACGTAATTGTCCACATTTTCCGACCAGAAGTGCGCGATTTTTATCAACTGGAAAAAATGTGGCAAGAAGTTCCTAGCGCAGCAGTTTAAGATATTGTTATATATACATATTATTGCTTGTGGGAGGCTTCGTAAAGGACCAGAGTACGATCTGATATCCGATTATCTTGATCGCTACGAAAGGACGGGACGTAATCTGGGCCTAGGGCCAGTGTCCATGACTGAGGTCGAGGACAAGCGAGGAATAGGCATGGCTGCAGAGGGCAAGTTATTGCGTAAAGCGATCCCCAAAAAGGCTGTAAAAATAATTATGGATGAACGCGGTAAACTATTAAGCTCAGTTGATTTTTCACAAAAACTGAGTTTTTGGCGCGATACTGGTGTGCAGGATGTAGCAATCTTGATTGGCGGTGCTGATGGGCTGGATCCGTCGTTGCGCGCCGAGGCAGATTTTACTCTGTCATTTGGAAAAATGGTTTGGCCACATAAGCTGGCGCGGGTTATGTTGTCAGAACAGCTTTTCCGCGCCGCTAGTATTCTTGGCAACACCCCTTATCATCGTCTGTAACTTCTGTTTTTAATGTGGCCGACAACAACAATATACATTTACTTTTTAGTTCTAAAAACCAACCAGAACCCATTCAGCTTTAGGACCTAAAGTTTATTGGTGTGATGAATTAGCCTTTGCTGAAGTAGCACTAATCCTTTTCCTGAGCCGTTATCTTGTAAGTAACGTCTGAGGCGGATATCACCACAGAGACGCAAACAAAAAGCAGACCTGTAATGATACCAAAACCTGTCGTTTTATGTATTTTAGACGGTTGGGGTCTGCGGCCCGTGTCAGAAGGTAACGCAATTACCTTGGCCAACACCCCAAACTTTGATCGTATGATGCAGGATTTTCCTTGTAGCACGCTTATCACCTATGGCCCTGACGTAGGTTTACCCTACAAACAAATGGGAAATTCCGAAGTGGGTCACATGAATATCGGCGCAGGGCGTATTGTGGAAATGGACTTAGCACAGATTAACAATGTGGTCATGCGAAGCGAGTTGGCGGAACAACCTGCAATTCAACGTATTTTAAACGCAGGTGATGGAACTATACATCTGACCGGTGTGCTGTCAGATGGTGGTGTGCACAGTCACATTGATCACATGATCGAGATGATAAACGTGCTAGCTAACGCAGGAAAACGTGTAGCCTTGCATCTATTCACGGACGGGCGCGATGTTGCACCAAAATCTGCAGAAAAATATTTACAGCAATTGCGGATGGCTATGAAAACGGGTGTGTTTATCGCAACAGTGTCAGGGCGGTACTATGCTATGGATCGGGACAATCGTTGGGAGCGGGTTTCACAGGCTTTTGCAGCGATGGTTAAAGGAATTGGTGTGAGGGCTGTGTCCGCAGAA
>DLZA01000405.1:0-123 GCA_003447515.1 Paracoccaceae bacterium | reverse complement strand
TCGGGAATGCTGGATGGCGATGTGCTGGTCTGTCTAAATTATCGTGCCGACAGAACGCGCCAGATTTTAGCAGCGATTGCTGCGCCCGGCTTTTATGAATTTGACACAGGCATTCGGCCTAAG
>DLZA01000421.1 GCA_003447515.1 Paracoccaceae bacterium | reverse complement strand
ATGGTCTAGAAGGCAATTAGCTCAAAAAAATTTTGATTACCAAGAAAATTATTGCGATTGGAGATAATCAGCGAATTATTAATTGTTTGGAATACAAACTCCAAATGCTCACTTTGTAATATCAGGTTGGATGACATAATTTTTTATCACCTAACCCATACACTTTTATAAAATATTGCAACTTTCAGTTGTGAAAGTAAATTTTTAGAGATTTTCAATGAAATATTAGAAGGATTTCGTGTAACCACATGAAAATCAATTACGTCCTGAATGATTGGAGAACTGGCCCCTTGAGATCGAGTAGTGTTCTACTATATCCAATAGTCTAAGATTTGACCTTGATTGAGACTATAAACCCATGGCATTGGATGTAAAAAAAACGTCGCTTAATACTTTGGGCTTTGCTAAAGAGCCAAAAGCCACAAGGGTTCTGGTGGCTATGTCTGGCGGTGTTGACAGTTCTGTAGTTGCAGCTCAATTAGCCTTCGAGGGTTATGATGTCGTTGGTATCACCCTACAACTCTATGATCATGGAGCGGCTCTGTCCAAAAAGGGAGCATGTTGCGCAGGGCGTGATATTTACGATGCGCGCCGTGTAGCGGAAGAAATGCAATTTCCGCATTACGTTCTGGACTATGAAAATAAATTTAAAGAAAGCGTAATCGACGAGTTTGCCGACAGTTATTTAGCGGGTGCTACTCCAGTGCCCTGTATTCGATGTAATGAAAGAGTAAAATTCCGTGATTTGTTGGATACGGCTAAAGATTTGGATGCAGACTGTATGGCAACGGGGCATTACATCCAGCGTCACATGGGCGCAGAGAAGGCTGAGTTGCATAAGGCAGCGGATGAAGAACGAGACCAAAGTTATTTCCTATTCTCAACCAACCAAGAACAGTTGGATTATTTACGTTTCCCCCTCGGTCACCTTAAATCAAAAGGTGAGACACGTGCACTAGCAAAGAAATTTGGCTTGCCTGTGGCTGATAAACCCGACAGCCAGGACATTTGCTTTGTTCCCAACGGATCTTATGCTGCCGTAATTGAAAAGCTTCGTCCAGGTGCAGCGGATCCTGGTGAGATTGTTCATTTGAATGGTGAAATTCTGGGTGAACATCGAGGTGTCATCCATTATACAATTGGGCAACGCCGAGGGTTAGGGATTGGTGGGCGGGAACCACTATATGTAATAAAGCTAGACGTGGTTAATAGGCGTGTTATCGTTGGGCCCAAAGGTGCACTTGCAACATGCAAAGTTCCTGTACGTGAAATTAATTGGCTGGGCGACGAGCCTTTTGAAAGCCGCAAAGAATGGCATTTATCGGTACGAGTTCGGTCCACACATGCTCCAAGGGAAGCGATTGTTCGCCCGCTGTCTTCCACCGGAGCTTTAGTTGAATTACTTTCACCCGAAGAAGGCGTAGCACCGGGACAGGCCTGTGTCTTCTACGAAACTGAGGGGACACGCATATGGGGTGGTGGTTGGATTTGGCGTGGGTATTAACTTGCTTTGGGTTGATGCAATTATTTCTGTTATACACGCGAGCAACCCAGGTCGTGTGGAGCGGAAGAAATCTAGATAGAATCTTAACCGAGTCGGTCTCACACTCTAGCCGAATGCGTCAGGTTCAGAGATCTTGCGGTCTGCTATATAAGCCTTAAGTGCTTCGTCTATCCCAGGATCAATGGCAGGTTGCGTATATTCGGATAACATGCGCTTCACCTTTTCATTTGCGAGTGTCATAGTGTCCCTCGAACCATCGTCTTGCCACGTTTCAAATGGCTTGTAGTCTAAAATGCCTGATTTCCAGAAGCTGTCCTTGAAATTGCGTTGCGTGTGATCGCATCCAAGGAAGTGACCACCTGGTCCTACTTCGCGGATAGCGTCCATAGCTTGACCGTTTTCGGACATATCCACGCCTTTAGCAATTGAATGCAATACTCCGAGTTGATCTGCATCCATAACAAATTTTTCAAACGATGTGACCAGGCCACCCTCCAACCATCCCGCGGCATGAAGGCAGAAGTTAACACCACCGAGTAGCGCTGCATTCAAAGTATTTGCCGTTTCATATGCGGCCTGAGCATCAGGCAATTTCGAGCCACATAAAGAGCCGCCAGACCGAAAAGGCAATTTTAAACGCCTTGCTAACTGCCCTGCTCCAAAAAGTATCTTGGAGGCTTCAGGCGTTCCAAATGTTGGTGCACCAGAATTCATATCGATTGAAGATACAAACGCACCCATAATTACTGGAGCCCCTGGATTACAAAGTTGGTTGTAAGCCACCCCGGCTAGTGCTTCAGCCAAAACTTGGGTCAGTGTGCCAGCTACTGACACAGGTGCCATTGCGCCACCCACAATGAATGGGGATACAATACAGGCTTGGTTATTCTGTGCGTAAACTTCCATTGCGCCCATCATGATATCGTCGAACGTCAGAGGTGAGTTTATGTTGATTAACGATGTCATTACGGTTTTATTTGCAATACTCTCGCCAAATAAGATTTCTGACATTTTAACAGAGTCTAGAGCGCGCTCAGGCGCCGTTACTGAGCCCATATAAGGCTTGTCGGAAAGAGTCATGTGTGAATACAACATATCTAGATGGCGCTTGTTTACGGCTACATCTGTTGGTTCGCAGACTGTACCACCGGAATGATGGATCCATTTTGACATATAGATAAGTTTGACCATCTTATCGAAATCATCCATTGTTGCATAGCGACGCCCACCTTCCATGTCTCGTACGAAAGGTGGGCCATAAACAGGGGCCAAAACCATAGAATTGCCACCAACCCGCACATTACGATCTGGGTTGCGGGCGTGCTGTACGTATTCAGATGGGGCTGTCTTAATCAGCGCGCGCGCTAAACCACGCGGAATGCGCACACGTTCACTTTCAATCTCAGCACCCGCGTCCGCCCAACGTTTTAAAGCAGCAGGGTTATCTGGGAAGTTCACACCAATTTCTGCTAGTATTGTTTCAGCATTGGTTTCAATTATCTGCATTGCCTCTTCATTAAGGACTTCAAAATTTGGAATATTGCGTTCAATATATTTGGCAGCCTCAATGTGAACAGCGGTTCGTTCCGCGCGACGGGCTGCTCCGCCACCACCACGGGTACGACGACGAGGGGCTTGGGCTGATGAAGACATGACTATGGTCCTTCACTAAAAAATATGGAAACTATCCTACGCCCTATTAAGCATTTAATTTTAGTGGAAGCGGTGCGGAATCGTCGTTTGAAAGCTCATAGCGACATCATGTTTATTTTTTAGTTTTTTAGCGCCGCGAAATCTCTTTCCGAAAAACGGTCAAAACCTTTTGAGTAATTCAATGCATTTAGATTATAAAACTTTGCATTCATGAGGTTGGCAACACTGTTGTCGCGCGTTTTAATTAACTTTGCAGGACTTCCTGCAAGAATACTATTTTTGGGAAACTCTGATCCCTCAGTGACTATAGAGTTACCCGCAACAATTGAATTATCACCAATCTTTACACCGTCCATTATCGTTGCTCCAATGCCTACTAGAACCCTATCTCCGAGCGTGCAACCATGCAGTACGACGCGATGTGTTATGGAGCAATCCTCTCCCACAACCGTAGGAGTTTCATAACCCACATGAATCATTACGTGATCTTGAATATTTGTACGCTCACCGATTAAAATTTCATGCATTTCAGCGCGCATCACGACATAAGGCCACACTGATGTACCTTCTCCCATACTAATTTTCCCGTAAAGAAAGGCTGTGTCATGAATGAAGGCAGGATTATTTAGGGTAACATTTGGACTAATGTTGAGCATTAATTATTTTCTCCATACTTTGAAATCTAAGTTGCGCATTGCACAAAAAATAAACATTCTTTGCCATATTGGGTCTGTCTGTTACAGCAAAAGTGATGGTATCAGGAAAAGCGAAACGCGTTTCGTTCGAATTCTAAAGAATGTCTAAAATGTACCAAGCCACAAGCGAGCTCCA
>DLZA01000348.1 GCA_003447515.1 Paracoccaceae bacterium | reverse complement strand
ATCATTGCGGGGACCGCCGACCCTGATGCAGATGTTGCGATTACGATGGATGGAAGTGTAGTTGAAACAGTCCAAAGTGACAGCAATGGCGCGTTTGTGGCTCTGGTTCAATTACCTGCAGAAGAGGAGTTGCTTACGGTTGGCCTTCAGCAATTGCGAGATGGGGCTGTTGTTTCAGTTTCTGTTGAAAGCGTTTTAGTTGTTCCTCCTGCGCCTGAATTGGGCGTCGTGAGTACGCCGACCATTGTGTTAGCAGATGAAACGGGAGCCGAAGTGTTGCAAGGTGGTGCACGGGCCCAGTGGAACGAAGTATCTGAAAATCCATTGACCCTTGATACAATTTCTTATGATGCCAGCGGTGCGGTCGTTCTTTCAGGCCGAGGAACTGGCACTGATTTTGTGCGTGTTTATGTGGACAACGAGCCGATCAAAACCGAATTGGTTCCAAGCGACGGTAATTGGCGCGTTGTATTAACTGATGTAGATAAAGGGCTTTACACGCTGCGTGTGGATGAGATCAATACTGCGGGAAATGTACAGGCCCGTGTCGAAAGTTTGTTTCAGCGAGCGGCAGCAAAAGATTTATTGGGTGAACGCGCAACCTCTACAGACACCGGACGGGTAGTTGTCCAGCCCGGACATACGTTGTGGGAGCTAGCGGCAAATACCTATGGAGATGGCGTGAAATATGTGAAAATCTTTCACGCCAACCGCAACGCTATTCGTGATGCAGACTTGATCTATCCTGGCCAAATCTTTGAATTACCCGATTAAACTGCTTTTCAGGACGGTCCTTGGCTGGTCAATCCTGACCGTACGGCCTAGTTAGAGTTGTACGGAGAAGATCAATGCGCCTCACTACTATGACCAATACTGAAGTTGACCGTAAAAGTGGGATGCGCACCATTCGCAAAGTACTGCCATACCTATGGCCAGCTGATAAGTCTTCGATAAAAGTACGTGTGGTCTTATCCCTAATTGTTTTAGTTTTAGCGCGAACTGTATCGGTGGCGACACCTTTTTACTACAAGGCAGCTGTGGATGCTTTGGCGCCTGCGGCAAAGGAGGCAGAACCTGCGCTGCTGTTAGCGATGGGAGCGATAGGCCTGACAATTGCATACGGTGCGCTGCGGTTATTGTCTGTTGGGTTCAACCAGCTTCGTGATGTGATCTTTGCCCGTGTAGGCCAACGAGCTTTACGGCGCCTTGCACTCGAAACATTTGAACATATACACGCGCTATCTTTACGTTACCACATCGCGCGAAAGACGGGTGGTTTGAGCAGAATAATTGAAAGGGGTGTGAAGGGTGTAGAATTTTTGTTGCGCTTCATGCTGTTTTCAATAGGGCCATTGATTCTTGAACTACTTATGATTGCGGCGATTTTATTTTTTGTATTTGATGTCTGGTATTTGGTAGTGGTCGTATCAACCATCAGCATTTACATTTGGTTCACCTTTAAAGTGACTGAGTGGCGGGTTCAAATTCGCAAGGAAATGAATGATCAAGACACGGAGGCAAATCAAAAGGCCGTCGACAGCCTGTTGAATTTTGAAACTGTAAAATATTTTGGTGCAGAGCACCGTGAAGCTATGCGTTATGACGAGAGCATGAAGGGTTATGAAGCGGCTGCTCTCAAGACGAGCTATTCATTGGCATTTTTAAACTTTGGCCAGTCTGTTTTGATTACTTCGGGCTTGGTGATTGTCATGGTCTTGGCTGCCGTTGGCGTACAAAACGGTGATTTGACTGTTGGTGATTTCGTAATGGTGAATGCTTACATGATCCAAATAACCATGCCGTTGAACTTTCTAGGAACTGTGTACCGCGAAATTCGACAGGCATTGGTGGATATGGGGGAGATGTTTGATTTACTGGAACAACCTGCAGAGGTGACGGATAAACCCAACGCTAAGGTATTAAAGGTAACGGGCGGACATATTTCGTTTAAAGCTGTAGATTTTGGTTATGAGCCTGGTCGTCAAATATTGAAGACGTTGGATTTGGATGTAAAACCAGGGCAAATGGTTGCAGTCGTAGGGTCGTCTGGATCGGGAAAATCTACGATCGGGAGATTGTTATTTCGTTTTTATGATGTGAATTCTGGCGGTATTATTATCGACGGCCAGGATATACGAGACATCACTCAAGCGTCTCTACATAATGTTCTTGGGATTGTGCCTCAAGACACCGTTTTGTTCAACGACTCTATAGGTTATAACATTGCTTATGGTCGCGAAGGAGCGACGCGTGATGACATAATTTTGGCTGCCAAGGCTGCCAAAATTCATGATTTCGTGCAGAGTCTGCCTGACGGATATGAGACGACCGTGGGTGAGCGTGGATTAAAGCTATCAGGCGGTGAGAAACAGCGGGTTGGAATTGCACGCACCCTGTTAAAGAATCCTCCAATACTTTTGCTAGATGAGGCGACTTCGGCGCTCGACTCTGAAACAGAGCGGGGAATTCAAGAAAGTTTGAAAACTATGGGGCAGGGGCGGTCTGTGATCACCATCGCGCATCGTTTGTCCACTATTGTGGATGCAGATAGGATTGTGGTTCTAGAGAACGGCCACTTAGTTGAGCAGGGAACGCACGAAGAGTTGCTAGAACTTGGTGCACGGTATTCCAGCATGTGGAACCGCCAACTTGCGGATGAAGATGCGGAAGACGTGCATGCAGCCTGATTAAGCTGATGCCTTGGACAATACTTGAATGCAATCAGGTTTAACTCGGTAATTCAAATTTTCATCACTCGAATAGAGAGAAGCGCAACGACGCATAGCGCCTTTTCATTCTGCGGCTTTGAGCGGTGCTTTTGGTGGGTCCGCCACCGGCTCCAAATCCTCATTGACCATTTGATCCCAGATTAGCTCTTTTGAGATTGCTTTGCTCACGATTTTGCGTTGCACAAGATTTCTGCTGATTACGCTATTACGTCCGGCGCCGAGCGCGCCAATAAGTGCTCCACTGCGATAGGTGCCTTCGGTGATCCAGACACGGAAAGCAAGCATTGAGGGGGTGAAGACTAAGGTGAGGACAGTCGCAATACCGAGACCGAAAACTACGGCAGTCGCGAGTTGTTTCCACCAAAGTGCGGTTGGTGCGTCGATAGAATATCCTCCGTTGGCAAAGTCGATGGAAAGGCCCAGCATCATCGGAGCAAGGCCTGCCATGGTTGTTATTGTTGTAAGTAACACGGGACGAATGCGGTCTTCAGCTGTGCGCACGATAGCTTGCAAATGAGGCATATATTTGGCGTATTCTTGGTATGTATCGATAAGAACAATATTATTATTTACCACGATTCCGGCTAACGCCACGATACCAGTGCCTGTCATAATGATTGAGAAAGTTTGATCCATTACCAACATGCCAACCAGCACGCCTGTAGTTGACAGGATAACCGCAAGTAGCACGAGGACGGAGTTGTAAATTGAATTGAATTGGGCGAGTAAGATCACGAACATTAAGCCCAAAGCGCCTGCAAAAGCTTTACCAAGAAACGCGGAGGACTCCTCTTGTTCTTGTTGATCACCTTCCCAGTTCCAAGTTATGCCGTCGGGCAGGGGTGTTTCTGATGCTAACCATTTGGTAATGCCTTCAATGGCCAGTTGGCCGCTAAATGGCTTCGCACCCGTGGTGTTTGCTTCAACAAACTTGCCCTCTGCGTCTACGAACAAGGTTCCATCGACGTCAGATTTTACATCAAAGTAGCGCTCTGCATCTGCGCGGTCGATTTGGCTCAGCTTCTGTACAGGCGTGCGTGTGATGAAGTTTGATAATGGGATAAGGCCTGATGCAGTACGTACCCGCAACAAGTCGATAGTGGACAGGATTCGATCTTGTTCAGGCAGGCGGACGCGAATTTCGATTTCTTCATCCGACGTATCCACCCGCATTTTGTCAAGTAGTAAACCCCGCGTCACGAGTTGTACCATGGCTCCAACTGAAAGTACGTCTGCACCGTAGCGGCCAGCGCGCTCAACATCTACGTCGATTTGCCAATCGATACCGGGAAGGGGGCGGGTGTCTTCGATCTGAGTTAGACCTTGGGTGTCTTCAAATTTAGTGCGCACAATTTTTGCCGCGTAGAGTAATTTATCCCAGTCATCGCCTTTAAGGCGTAGATTAAGTGGTTTGCCTGTCGCAGGTCCCATGGCCTGTTCAACGACTTCGGCTTGAATACCGGGTATAACTTTGATCCGGTTATTGATTTGATCTAATATGCCCTGGCCAGAGCCGATAGGTCGTTTGGACCAGTTTACCAATTCGATTTGTACTTGGCCGATGGTATCAATCGGTGGCGATGCACCACCTGTGTTTTGGGTCAGGCCACCTTCACCAGCAAATGCAAATGTGCTTTCAATATATTCGACATCCTTGATGCTCTCTTCGACTAACTTCAGTAAGCTATCCTTCTCGGCGAGTGAAAGATTTCCCCGGGCGCGCACATACGCGTTGGCGCGCTCAGGCTCGGTGGTAACAAAGAATTCGACGCCACGTGAATTTTCACCAAAGTATGTGAAGATAGACATTACAAACATTGCAACCGCGACGATGGAAACGATGGGCATAACAGGATTTCCTGTTATCAAGTGTATGAACCATCCGAAGGGAGATCGTTTGTAACCTGCGTTGACTTTCTTTTGGCTTTTTTGGGGGGTTATTGAGCTGCCTGTTATTGAAAGAGCTATGCTGCTAATGATGATGAATAGAGGTGCTGCGGCGCCAACTGTACCTTTCAGTAGTATTAGAACGCTTCCAAACAAAAAGCCCAAACTGAATAAGAACAAGACAGCTCGCCAAATCCAGAGAAATTTGGCACGTAGCATAATCGCGCAGCGTTCAAAACCGGCAGAAATGCGCCCCCCCACTCCACCAACTACAGGCAGGTAGACAAGCGCAACTAATAGTGATGCGGATAGGACAAATATCAGGGTTATGGGCAGCATGCGCATAAATTCACCTGGTACACCAGGCCAAAAAAGCATGGGTAAAAAAGCGCAGAGTGTTGTCGCAGTGGAAGAGATAATTGGCCAGAACATGCGCTTGGCCGCGGCGGCATAGGCGCGCATCGGGCCCGTGCCTTTGGATATTTCTTTATCTGCGTATTCGACGACTACGATAGCTCCGTCCACAAGCATTCCAACAGCCAATATTAGGCCGAACATCACCATATTTGAGATCGAAATTCCTGAAATTGCCATCAGTGCGAAGGCAAGAAGGAAAGAGGTTGGGATCGCAAAACCAACGAGCAGCGCAGAGCGCACGCCAAGAGCGCCTAGGATTACGATCATCACGAGTGTAACTGCTGTGAAAACAGAGGCTTCAAGTTGGCTTACCATGTCAGCAACTTGGTTGGACTCGTCCATCGAAAAATTTACTCGGATTGAGTCTTGCAGTTCTCTCGGCCATTTGGCTTTGGCATCTTCAACAAGTTTGCGAACTTCAGTGACAGTATTAATGAGGTTGAACCCTTTACGCTTTATCACTTGCAACGCGACGGTTGTCTCTCCGTTGTAGCGTGCCGTGCCTAGGCGATCTTCGAAAGTGAGCCGGATGTCTGCTAGATCGCCTAGGGTAATGACGCTGTCACCGTTTACCTTGACAGGTAAGTCGTAAACATCTTGCGGTTCGTCGAAAGCCGATGGAATCTTAATAGAAAATGCACCATTTGCAGTTTCGACTTCGCCGGCGGCGATCAATTGGTTGTTGTTTGTGACAACGTTAATGAGTTCCCCAGCGGTAACGTTATAAGCTTCAAGCTTGAGGGGATCAATAAGAACTTCCAGCATTTCATTGCGGTGGCCTGCAAGGCCTGCCTCAAGCACTCCAGAGTGACCCTCGATATCATTTTGTAGTCCTTTTGCGACCCGCAAAAGGGTGCGCTCGGGTAGTTGCCCTGACAAAGAAACCACAAGTATCGGGAATTGTGAGAAGTTAAACTCATCTATGGTATATTGTTCTGCTCCCTCGGGAAACTCTGCTTCGGCTTGGTTTACCTTGTCACGTACATTTGCGATTGTAGCGCTTTTATCCCAGCCAAATTCGAACTCCATAACCACAAGAGCATAATTTTCGGATGCGATTCCAGATACACCTTTTAGACCGTCAAGCTCTTGGAGTTTGGTCTCAATCGGTTTAACGAGTAACTTTTCGCTATCTTCTGCCGAAATGCCTGGAAACGGGACCGAAACGAACAAAGCTGGAATGTCGATATCAGGCTCACCCTCTTTGGGCAGGTTAACGTAGGAATAGCTACCGGCAATCAGCGAAAGTGCAATAAACGCGAAGATCATTCGCGCGCGTGCTGATGCCCAATCGACGAGACCAATCACGATGGGTCTTCTTGGTATGTGACTTCGATGCGACGTCCTGAAATGACGTATTCTTGGCCGACAACGATGACGTCAACTTTTTCCTTAAGGCCAACGACCCAAACACCTTTGGCTGTTTCGTTGACAATGGTGATGGGTGTGAATTTTGCAGTTTCACCGTCGACAATACGTACCCCAAGGATTCCTTCGTCGTTTAGTGTAAGCGCAGATTGTGGCAGGAGATGGCCTTTCTCACCACTAAGGCCGATGTAGATTTCGGCTGTTGAACCATCGCGCACAGACAAGCTATCGTTTGGAACGGTGACTTCTACCTTAAAGGTTCGTGTCAGGGGATCAGCACTGCGTGATATAAATGTAAGTTTACCCGAAATTGTTTCACCGCTGATCAAGCGCGCCCCTGCAGCACCCCCAACTGCGATGCGTTGTACTTGTTGTTCAGTGGCATAACCTACCAGTTTTATAGGGTTTAGTTCCAAGATCCGCGCGCACGTCGCGCCGGTTTGCATTAGAGCGCCATATTCGGCGGTGTCTGTTTCGAGGATCCCCGAAAACGGGGCGTGGATTTCAAGGTGATCCATATCTGTTTCGGCACGTTCAACAGCAGCTTGAGCGGCCTGCAATTGTGCAACACGGGCAATCGCGGTGGTTTCGGATGCATAACCCTTTTCTACAAGCGCAGCGGCCACGTTATTATTAGCTTGTGCTTCAGCCAAACGGGCCTTCGCTTCGTCAAGCGATGCTTTCTTCGTGCCCGCGTCCAACTTACATAGCAATTCACCTTTGCCGACCATCGTTCCAGCACGCAAAGGCGTCGATATAACAGCACCGTTGGTTTCTGCTTTGACATCTAAAAGGCGAAATGCTGCAGTTTGACCGCGCAAAACTATACCGCGTTTAACAGATTTTGCATTTGATTTCATCGCCACCACGGAAACTGGTGGCCTATCCTCTATGCTTTCTTTGATCATCACTTGGACGGGAACTTCATTTTCTACGCCTGAAAACGCAAACAGAGCATCACGTTCTAAAACCAACATGTATATAAATCCGCAAACTAGTGCGGCTGTGAGCAACGGCGTAATTCGCATCTGGGTAAACTCCAGCCCTTATAAACATAATTTTAAAAAAAAATGGCCAGCATGACCCAGGCCACCCCGTACTAGGCTGTTGATGCTTAACTAGCAAGTCAACACTGTCCATTTTCAGATGTAGAAGCTTAAAGGTCGCACTAACGATGCAAATGCACCTTGGCAAAGTCATCTACTTAGCATTATTATGCGCGCTAATTTAATGGAGGAGACAACCGTGAGCGACACTGATTCCTTTATAGAAGAAGTCAACGAAGAAGTTCGGCGTGAAAAACTATACGGATACGTACGCCGGTACGGCTGGGTTGCGATTATTGCTGTTTTGGGCGTTGTCGGGGTAACTGGATTTATCGAATATCAAAAGGCAGCTACTGCGGGCGCAGCTCAACAACTGGGTGATCGTGTGATTAAAGCCGTTGCTATTGATGATCTACCAGGCCGAGCCAAAGCCTTAGCAGAGATTGCGCCAGAGGCAGGGAACGCCATGGTGATAGTCAATATGCGACGTGCGGGAGAGTTGGTTGAGGCCGGTGATACAGATGGCGCGATTGTTGTCTTTGAGGGTATTGCAGAAAGTGATGCGCCTCCAATTTATGCAGATATGGCACGTTTAAAGACATTGATACTTCGCGGCGAGGGCCAAAATGCTGCAGAGCGGGACACTGCTCTAGCGAAGCTTGCGGCTCCCGGAGCGCTTTATCGTCCTCTGGCGCTA
>DLZA01000411.1 GCA_003447515.1 Paracoccaceae bacterium | reverse complement strand
AAAGTAAACCCCTGCAAGCGAACAATACCTCAAAATGTTACGGTATGTATAAAGGTCTAATGAATACAAGCGGCTATCTTCGACCACAGCCCTGGACCATAAGTTTCTCCAATCAAATTAAGTTTTTTAATACTTGTGCAAGAAATCTTATAATACAAAACAATACAAAAAATTATTGAACTTTATGTAATTTTACAATGAGTGCGGTAGCTTTAGTCACCACCATTCTGTTGTTGCCGAAACTTTTTGGCCTCGATTTTTCGCCACTTAGCCACATTGATAATATGTTCAGCCAAAGTTTTTGAGAACGCATGCCCACCGGAACCATCTGCAACAAAGTATAAGTTGTCCGAAGTGTTCGGGTTCAACGTTGCACGGATAGCATCTCGGCGCGGGTTACCAATTGGTCCAGGCGGCAATCCTTCAATCACGTAAGTATTAAAAGGTGTCTTCTTTGACAACTCGCTGCGCCGCAGACCACGGTTCAAGAACCCTTTACCATCAGTCAACCCATATTCCACGGTTGAGTCCATTTGTAGCTTCATCCCTTTGTTTAACCGGTTCACAAATACAGCTGCAACCTCTGACCTCTCCCCTGCTAAGCTAGTCTCTTTCTCTATAATAGACGCTAACGTCAACGCAGCCTCAGGTGTTTCAAAAGGCAGATCTGGCGCACGGTTTTGCCATTCCTCAGCTAAGATACGTTTTTGCGATTCAAACATTTGGTTTAAAACTTGGCTAACCAACATTCCACGACGCACCTCGTACGTGTCAGGCGCGAGCATGCCTTCAGGTGGGATTTCTGTTACAGTGCCTTCAAGAAAGTCCGCTCTATTCAGCATCTCAACGATTTGCCAAGATGTAGCACCCTCTGCTGCCATAATACGGTAATTTATAGGCGTTTTCGCTTCGACCAGCGCTAGATATTCGATGGGTAAAGATTCGGCCACACTTTGGGAAATTAAGCTTTTATAGCCACTACCATTCGCCTCACGCTCTTCAAGCCGCAAGCCCGCTGTTTTAATCGAAATGTTATAAGTGAGGCGGTACTTGTAAACGCTCTGCGAGCTTTTTGTAACAATATTTAAAATCTGAAACATCGACGCGCCTGGAGGGATCTGATAGCTCCCAAACTTCAACTCCGTCGCCTTACCATTATAATTAGCCGCTACCCGCATAATCATAGGGTGTTTCACAGCACCCCGATCTTCCAATTCTGCCGCCAGGCGCGACACCGTGCCACCCCGCGGCACTTCCAGTAAAAACGACTGTTCCAACGGTCCGGGGTTCATAAACTCGGCCTTCGCCCAATAAAAAAAACCAACAGCCACGACCAAAAAAACGATCATAAAATTAAAAAAATTAGCCGCAATATGTCGTGCCATGTGAGCTCTTTCTATTGTTTTTTTGCTCTGTCTTGGTTCAGACCGTTGCTGACGATGTGCGACCCATAATCAATGATGCGTTCGTACCTCCAAAGCCAAAGGAATTCGACAATGCAACGTTGATCTCGCACTCGCTGGCAGAATTTGGCGATAAGTTGATCTTTGTTATGACCGCTGGATTATCAAGATTGATAGTCGGCGGTGCTATCTGATCTCGCAACGCTAAAATACAGAAGATAGCCTCTACGGCACCCGCTGCACCCAGCAAATGTCCAATCGAAGACTTCGTGGATGACATTATCACGGACCCTACATTCTCGCCCAACAGTCGCTCTACCGCGCCCAACTCAATGGTATCCGCCATTGTCGAAGTACCATGTGCGTTGATGTAATCCACCGCGCCTGCGTCCAAACCTGCATTGCGCAGCGCCGCCTGCATTGCACGAAGCCCACCGTCGCCATCCTCGGATGGAGCTGTGATGTGATAAGCATCACCAGACATACCGTAGCCAAGAATTTCCGCATAAATTTTGGCTCCACGAGCCTTAGCATGCTCGTATTCTTCCAAAACCAAGATACCCGCACCTTCACCCATTACGAACCCGTCACGATCTTCGTCATAGGGACGGCTCGCCGTTGCTGGGTCTTCACGCCGCTTAGTGCTGAGTGCTTTGCAGGCGTTAAATCCAGCCATACCAATTTCACAAATAGCACCCTCAGCACCCCCTGCGACCATTACATCAGCATCACCCAGCCCGATAATTCGACTGGCATCGCCGATAGCATGCGCCCCTGTTGAACAGGCCGTTACGACAGAATGGTTTGGACCCTTGTATCCATATTTGATTGATACTTGGCCCGACACAAGGTTGATCAAAGCCCCAGGAATAAAAAATGGGGAAACTCGGCGTGGCCCCTTTTCTTTCAAAGTGACCGCGGTCTTAGCAATGCTATCTAGTCCACCAATACCAGACCCAATCAACACACCCGTTCGATGAAAATCGTCTTCTGTGTCGGGTGTCCAACCACTATCTTGAACAGCTTGCGTCGCTGCTGCTACTCCATAAAGAATAAAATCATCAACTTTGCGTTGTTCTTTGGGCTCCATCCAGTCATCGGGATTAAAAGATCCATCAGACCCATCGCCACGTGGGATTTCACAAGCGTAATTTGTTGCTAGATGATCCGCATCAAAGCGGGTAATCGGCCCGGCTGCACTTTGCCCTGCGAGCAGGCGTCTCCAAGTTTCTTCAACACCACACGCAAGCGGTGAAACCATACCCAATCCCGTAACAACAACTCGACGCATATCAGCCCTCATAGTCTTGGTAGTTTGTTTTTTCTAATTACAGGGTGGAACCCCGCGGTTCAAGTAGTCGCACAATACTAAGCCACAAAGAAAAACGCGGCTCCTAACGGAACCGCGCCTATCATTAATACGACAATAAGTGGCCCTAAGAGGCTTCAGTTATGAATTTAACTGCATCGCCAAAAGATTGAATAGTTTCAGCTGCGTCGTCTGGAATTTCAATCCCAAACTCCTCTTCAAATGCCATGACTAGCTCAACTGTGTCGAGGCTATCTGCACCCAGATCATCAATGAAAGACGCTCCCTCTACCACTTTCTCTTCATCAACACTAAGGTGCTCAACAACAATTTTCTTCACACGATCTGCTACATCACTCATGTCTAAAATCCTCATATTTTGCGAAAGCTAAGCTTTGCGCATTGGCCCGTTTAGGGACACTTCAAATGACGGAGGGTAGGAACAATCCCAACACTCCAACGGTTAAACCTGGCCGGGCTATAACATAAGTTTTCAACAACGCAAATGGTTTCCCACTTCAACACGAACCAAAGCAATTTCCCGCTCAAATGAGGAAAATTTACATTGCTACAAGCGCTTAAACATGGCTTATGCGCATAAACCCAACCAAAAAAAGGTGCAACATGGCCTACGAAACTTTACAACTTTTCATTGACGGTAAATGGACAAACGGAACGTCAGGAATCACCGAAAATGTTATTAACCCAGCGACCGAAGAAGTTCTTGGCCAACTGCCACATGCATCTCAAGCGGATCTCGATACTGCGTTATCGGCTGCTGATCGTGGCTTTAAAGTATGGCGCGCAACCACACCGCTGGCTCGACAAATAATTCTAAATAAAGCCGCTGACCTTATGGAAGAGCGTAAATCTGAAATTGCACAAAACATCTCCCTCGACATGGGCAAGCCTGCGAGTGAGGCATCCCTAGAAATGGATTTTGTAATTGGATGCCTCCGCTGGGACGCAGAACAAGGTAAACGCGCCTACGGTCGCCTAATTCCCACCCGCATGGCCGGTCAGCGTCAAATGATGGTAAAAGAGCCCGTTGGCCCGGTCGCCGCTTTCGTTGCTTGGAATTTCCCCGCCTCAAATGTAATGCGTAAACTCGGGAACGGCCTTGCTGCTGGCTGCTCAATCATAATGAAAGCATCCGAAGAAACCCCCTCTGCGGCTATCGCAATGACACGCTGCTTCCAGGACGCAGGATTACCGGATGGAGTTTTAAACCTCGTCTGGGGTAAACCTGCAGAAGTTTCTAGTTACCTTCTCGATAGCCCTATTATTAAAAAACTCTCGTTCACAGGCTCCACGCCCGTCGGCATGTTACTCCAGGCCCAAGCGGCAAAACGTATGATACGTTGCACAATGGAGCTCGGTGGCCACGCCCCGGTCATGGTCTTTAAAGACGCCGATATAGAACTCGCCGCCAAGATGTCTGCCGCTACAAAATTTCGCAATGCTGGTCAGGTCTGTATTTCACCTACGCGTTTCTACGTCGAAGATGCTGTTTACGACGAATTTGCCGAACGCATGGCGCAACACGCCAAAGACGTCGTTGTTGGCCAAGGCATCCAAATTGAAACGCAAATGGGGCCACTAATTGGGGCACGGCGTTTAGACGTAATGCAAGACCTCGTAGATGATGCAATTTCTCAAGGCGCAAAACTCCTTGCAGGTGGCGCCCGTCTCGGCAACGAAGGCTTTTTCTATAAGCCAACCGTTCTAAAGGGCGTAGTAGAAGGGGCAAAGATCATGAATGAAGAACCCTTTGGCCCAGTTGCACCTATCGCATCTTTTAGTGACAAAGAAGACGTCATCAATCGTGCCAATAAACTTGAATATGGCCTCGCAGGCTATGCGTTCACCAAGGACGGCGCGTTGTCCCAAGAACTTGGCGATCGTATCAACGTTGGCATGTTTGGTGTAAACCACTTTGGTATTGCCACCCCAGAGACGCCTTTTGGCGGCGTAAACCACTCAGGCTACGGCACGGAAGGTGGTGAAGAAGGGTTGCATGCCTATCAACGCACAAAATTTATCTCCGAAGTCGGCGTGTAAACCAATTCCCGCCGCGCATGTCGTGGCGGGAAAGTTTTTGCTACAAGTGAACTACATCAATGCATGTACCCAATAAAAATTTGGACAAAAGCAGCGCTTGGGAAAATGAACATGGCAGACGGTTCAAACCGAGAAAAAGGTCAACTCACCCAATCGTAGAAAAATACTTATTTGAACGGCGCCTACGTTTAACCGATTGAAGCCGAAAAAAGGGTCTAAGTCGCCAAATGGCGTAACGATCCTCAAATAATTGAAGTTGAATGGCTTGAAACGAGAAGATTAATCTTCGTAGAAAGCACCAATACAACAGTTACACTAATGGCTATTCCGTAATCTACAGTAATCAAATCTCGTCAGAAAAATGCTTTATTACCATTCGGATTGGGTTCGGCGCAGCCTGCCCCAACCCACAGATCGACGCATCGACCATAGCAACTGACAGCTCTTCGAGCAGTCCCTGATCCCATTTGTCAGCAGACATAAGCTTGACTGCTTTCTCGCAGCCAACTCGACAGGGCGTGCATTGCCCGCAGCTTTCATCCTCAAAGAATTTCAGCATATTGAGCGCAGCATGGCGAGCACTATCCCGATCACTCAATACGACGATAGCTGCGGACCCGATAAATGTGCCGTATTCCTGCAGTGTGTCAAAATCTAGTGGAATATCGGCCAACGAAGACGGCAACAGACCCGCGGACGGTCCACCCGGCTGATACGCTTTAAAGTCATGCCCATCCAGCATCCCACCACAGTAGCTGTCAATTAATTCCTGCATAGTTGTTCCTGCAGGAGCCAGCTTTACACCAGGGTTCTTAACTCGACCCGAAACAGAAAAGGACCGCAAACCTTTGCGACCATTTACGCCGTTATCCCCGAAAATTCCTGGACCAGAGCGTGCAATTTTTGCGACCCAATACAGAGTCTCTACGTTATGCACCAACGTTGGGCGATTAAAAATGCCAACAGACGCAACGAATGGCGGACGGTGTCGTGGCATCCCACGCTTGCCTTCAATAGACTCAATCATTGCGCTTTCTTCACCGCAGATATAGGCGCCCGCACCACGGCGCAGATCAATATACCCTTCTTCAATGATCCCCGCCGTTTCTAACTTTGTGATCTCTTCAGCCAAAATGTGGAGAACCGCAGGATATTCATCACGCATATAAATGTAACAAATTTTCGCGTCCACGGCCCAAGCCGCAATCAACATACCTTCCAAAAATACATGAGGCTGACGCTCTAGAAAATACCTATCCTTGAACGTGCCTGGTTCACCTTCGTCGCCATTAACCGCCAAATACCGTGGGCCGTCATTCATGCGGACAAATGACCATTTTTTGCCAGACGGGAAACCAGCACCGCCCATACCACGCAACCCACTTTCCAAAACCTCATCTTGTAGTTGATCCGGCGTTTTGGCCCCATCGCGCAGAGACTTCAGAGTTTGATACCCACCACTGTCAGAATAAGATTCAAATTTTTCGTAATCTGGAATGTGGGG
>DLZA01000332.1:2411-6773 GCA_003447515.1 Paracoccaceae bacterium | reverse complement strand
GAGGGTCAGGGCAATAAAAATCGTCGCCGTGCTTCAGCGCTAGGCTCAGGTTTTATAATTTCGGCTGATGGCTATGTGGTGACAAATAATCACGTAATTGATGGCGCTGATGAAATTCAAGTTGAGCTGTACGAAGGGGGCGCGCTACTGGATGCTAAATTGATCGGTACTGATGATAAGACAGACATCGCTCTTTTAAAGGTTGATGCGGAACGCGCGCTGCCATTTTTAAAGTTCGGTGACAGCAATATAACCCGTGTAGGTGATTGGGTGCTCGCTATTGGCAATCCTTTGGGGCAGGGGTTCTCGGTTTCTGCTGGCATTGTCTCTGCTAGGGAACGCTCCCTGCGTGGAACCTATGACGATTACATACAAACCGATGCTGCAATCAACAAGGGGAACTCTGGAGGTCCACTTTTTAATATGGATGGAGAGGTCATTGGTGTTAACACAGCGATTATTTCCCCAACTGGTGGGTCTATCGGCTTAGGCTTTTCGATGTCATCGAATGTCGTTTCCAGGGTGGTAGATCAGCTTCAAGAGTATGGCGAAACTCGTCGCGGCTGGTTGGGTGTTCAGATTCAAGACGTGGATGAAGACATCGCCAATGCGGTTGGCTTGGACATTGTAGCAGGTGCGCTCGTGAGCAACGTGCCTGATGGTCCCGCAAAAGCCGCGGGAATTTTAGCAGGTGACGTAATCCTAAGCTTTGACGATACTGAGGTTGTAGATACGCGTGGATTGGTACGTGCCGTTGGTAATGCCGCCGTAGGCAAGACCGTAAATTTGGAAGTCTTCCGTGACGGATCTAAGCAATCTTTACAGGTTGTTTTGGGGCGTCGTGAAGACGCAGAACGTACTCCTGTCGTACCAACCGTGTCGAAACCAGACACTTCTGACAGGGAGGTGATCGGCATGCGGCTGACGGCGCTTACGGAGAAAGTTAGACAGCAGCTGAACCTCAATGAGGACGTTGAGGGTGTTGCGGTATTGACCGTTGATGAGCGGTCTAGTGCATATCAGAAGGGCATAAGGTCTGGTGATGTAATAACTGAAATAGGTCAGAAACCTGTAAATGCGCCAGGCGATGTTGAGCAAGCCATAAAAGCAGCTAAAGTCGCTGGACGAAAATCCGTATTGATGTTGCTTGTGCGCGCGGGCGCTCTAAGATTTGTGGCACTGACGCTTGGTCAATAACTCACAGGAATTTTTAGACTATCAGATGCCGTTGAATTGACTTTCTTGTATTTTGTCAAACCAGGAATTTGGAAACACTAAACCAATATCGTCAATGGATTTTCGATGTAGCCGGCAATGGCTGAAAGGAACTGGGCCCCAAGCGCGCCGTCAATGACCCGATGATCGACTGATAGCGTGACGGACATTTTGGTTGCGCTAGTCAGTGCGCCATCTGCACCCACCACCGGCTGCTTTTGGCCGACGCCTACCGCCAGGATAGAGCCATGCGGTGGATTGATGACAGCGTCAAAACTCTCTGTGCCGAACATACCTAGGTTGGAGATGGCAAAACTACCACCCTGGTATTCTTGGGGTGCAAGTTTACGTGCTTTGGCACGGTTGGCGAGATCCTTCATCTCGCTTGAGATCACAGAAAGTGGTTTGACCTCTGCATTTTGGATAACTGGTGTGAACAGACCTCCATCGATCGCCACAGCGACAGCTACATCTGAAGCTTTCATTCGGAGCAAGCGATCACCTGCCCAAACTGCATTGCAGCCCGGTACATCTTGTAGTGCCCTCGCACTGGCTTTGATGATGAAATCATTGACGGAGAGTTTGATGTCACTGTTTGTAAGTCCGGCGTTGATTTCGCGACGTATTTTCAACATTGCGTCAATCGTGATGGAGTGACGTAGGTAGAAATGTGGTATAGTCTGCTTAGCTTCCGTCAAACGGGCGGCAACAGTCTTGCGCATCCCATTAAGAGAGATCTCCTCGTACTCTCGCCCCGTGTACATCTTTTTGATGGTTTCACAGTCTGCTGACATTTGGATTGCCGGGGCCGCTATAGAAGTTGGAGTGGTGGAGGTCGGTTCGGTTGCCACTGTGTCTGCATATTCGACATCGGACTTCACAATGCGACCTCTGGGGCCAGAGCCTGTGAGAGTGAAAAGATCCAGTCCTTTTTGTATTGCGATGCGTCGTGCTAACGGTGATGCAAATACGCGGTCGTTACTGTTCTGTTGTTTTCGGGGCGCCGCGGATAAGGGTAATTGAACAGCCTCGGTTACTAAGGTCTTTGGCGTGTGTAACTTAGTTTGAGAAGTAACGTCTTCTCCGTCTTCTAAAAGAATGCAAATTGGGGTGTTCACGTTCACACCTTCAGTGCCCTCAGCGATAAGAATTTTGCTAATTATGCCTTCGTCAACGGCTTCAAATTCCATTGTAGCCTTGTCAGTTTCAATTTCAGCTAGAAGGTCGCCACTTTCTACTGTGTCGCCTTCCTTTATAAGCCATTTTGCAAGTGTCCCTTCTTCCATCGTAGGAGATAAAGCGGGCATGAGGATTTCGATAGCCAATGGTCTACCTCCTAACGGTAAGTAACTGATTTTACGGCGTCCATAACATCGCTGGTAGTCACGAGTGCCAGCTTTTCAAGGTTAGCAGCGTAGGGCATTGGTACGTCTTTGCCCGTGCAATTGATTACTGGTGCATCGAGGTAATCGAAAGCCTCCTGCATTAAAACCGCACTGATATGGTTGCCGATTGAGCATACTGGAAAGCCTTCTTCGACAGTAACACAGCGGTTAGTTTTCTTGACAGATTCAATTACTGTTTCTGTGTCCATTGGGCGCAAAGAACGTAGATCAACAACCTCGACGCTGATACCCTCTGAGGCTAGTTTGTCAGCCGCTTCGAGAGCGTATTTCATTCCAATGCCGAAGGACACGATAGTCACATTGCTACCTACCCGCGCAATCTTGGCTTTACCAATCGGCACAGTAAAATCATCCATTTCAGGTACATCACCCGACGTTCCATAAAGGATTTCGTTTTCTAACATAATCACTGGATTTGGGTCACGAATGGCCGATTTCATTAAACCTTTATAGTCTGCTGCCGTGTAAGGCATTACCACTTTGAGGCCTGGAATTTGCGCAAACCAAGCTGCGTAGTCTTGGGAGTGTTGCGCCCCAACGCGGGCAGCGGCGCCGTTTGGTCCACGGAACACCATAGGTGCACCCATTTGACCACCTGACATATAACGGGTTTTAGCCGCAGAGTTTAGAATTTGGTCAATTGCTTGCATCGCGAAGTTAAAAGTCATGAACTCAACAATGGGGCGCAAACCTGCAAAGGACGCGCCTGTAGCGATGCCTGCAAAGCCATGTTCAGTGATCGGAGTATCTATAACGCGACGAGAACCAAATTCTTCTAACATGCCTTGGGAGACTTTATATGCGCCTTGATATTCTGCCACTTCTTCGCCCATTAAGAATATATCATCAGAGTTACGCATTTCTTCGGCCATTGCATCGCGGATTGCTTCGCGGACAGTCTGTTTCTTGAGCTGCGTGCCCATTGGTATTTCTTCGCTGGTGGGAGCGGCTGATTTGGCTTCTGTTAATGGTAGGGCTGAAGTTACAGCTTCTACTTTTGGCGTTGCCGTTGGGACTGCTAATTCCACAAAGTCAGCGTCCTCTCCGTCTTCCAATAGGATTGCAATTGGAGTGTTTACTTTAACCTCCTCCGATCCTTCGGCAATCAGGATTTTGCCAATTATTCCTTCATCGACGGCTTCAAATTCCATCGTAGCCTTATCGGTTTCTATTTCTGCCATGACTTCGCCGCTCTGCACAGTGTCTCCCTCTTTGACTAACCACTTTGCTAAAGTGCCCTCCTCCATCGTTGGCGAGAGGGCGGGCATAAGGATTTCAATTGCCATGTCGTAGTCTCCTTATGCGTAGACGTCTGTGAAAAGCTGGTCGAGCGCAGGCTCTGGGCTTTCGGATGCGAAATCTGCAGCCTCGGACACGATCTTCTTCACGTTCTTATCGATAACTTTTAGCTCGTTTTCAGTGGCGTGTTTTCCATCAATTAGCATGTCACGAATATGGTCGATGGGATCCTTTTCTGCTTTCATTTTTTGCACCTCTTCACGCGTCCGATATTTTGCGGGATCGGACATTGAGTGACCACGGTATCGGTATGTTTTCATTTCTAAAATATATGGGCCTTTGCCCGAACGGCAGTGGGACACGGCACGATCTCCTGCCTCTTTTACAGCAAGAACATCCATTCCGTCGACGGCTTCGCCCGGAATGCCGAACGCCGCGCCACGTGTGTAGAGCTCCGGTGTAGAGGAACCTCGTTGCAGGGATGTACCCATAGCGTACTGGT
>DLZA01000332.1:1058-2005 GCA_003447515.1 Paracoccaceae bacterium | reverse complement strand
CCGTCACCAAAATACGCGAAAGAGACGTTGTCATTGCCTCGGTATTTGTTAGCGAACGCCAGTCCCGCCCCAAGGGGAACTTGTGCTGCAACGATACCGTGGCCGCCATAAAAATTCTTTTCTTTAGAAAACATGTGCATAGAGCCACCTTTACCCTTTGAGTAGCCGCCTTCACGGCCCGTCAATTCGGCCATTACGCCCTTAGGGTCCATGCCACAGGCCAGCATGTGGCCGTGATCACGGTAAGATGTGACACGCTGGTCGCCCTCTTTGGTCACAGCCTCTAGGCCAACAACAACTGCCTCTTGTCCGATGTAAAGGTGGCAGAAGCCACCGATTAGACCCATGCCGTACAGCTGCCCTGCTTTTTCCTCAAACCGCCGGATCATCAACATTTCATAGTAATGGGCCATTAACTCTTCGGCAGAAACGTTTGATAAATTCGCCTTTTTTGCAGTAGACACGGGGCAGTGCTCCAATATAGTTTAATATTAAACCATATTATACCGTAAGTTTTCTGTTGTGTACATCAGTAATTATTTATGTGGGTTACGATGAGGTGAAAGTAGTAAAAAGCAGCCAAATATATTCTTACTTGGAGAAGTATATCTCGGTTAATTGATAATGATTTCGTCGCCTCTCGCCATGCCCAGAACTTTCCGAGCCCGTTCATCCAGTAAATCTAAATCCAAGTAATTGTCCGATAGTCGTCGGGTTTTATTTTCAAGCGTCGTGCGTCTTGCATTGAGCCTTGCTAACTGAACTTTTAAAACGTTTTCGTCAGCTTCGATTTGGACTCGACGGAAGTGACCATAGTCGCCCTGAATAGCTGCAAAAACAAAATAGGCAGTTAATCCAAATGCTGCGATGAATAACATAGCAGATCCAATTGCTGATCCAGTTTTTCTTTGCTGTAATTTCAAGTTTTACCCTCATGCCCATTCTCT
>DLZA01000332.1:0-660 GCA_003447515.1 Paracoccaceae bacterium | reverse complement strand
TTTTTTTCTTAACCTGAAATAGACGCAGCTGCGATGCCGTTGATTGTGGCGGCGATTGTTGAGTTGAATTCAGCGTCTGTCTGCTCCGCGGACAGGCCTTCGGTTAACGCGCGGCTAAAGCTAGCGATCATTCCTTTGTTTTCTGATAGCCGTTCATTAGCTTGGTTACGAGAATAGCCGCCAGATAATGCAACAACGCGCATGACAGATGGATGATCAATGAGAGATCTATAATGGTTGTTTTTCTCGGGTAACGTGAGTTTCAAAATTATTTGTTGGCCTGTAGGCACAGCATCGAGGTGATTTGTGAGTGTGGTCAAAAGAATATCCTCGGCTTCGGCTTTGTCTTCTATGGTGATGTTTACCTCTGGCTCAATTATTGGGATAAGGCCGTGACTGTATATCTGTGAACCTACTTCAAATTGTTGTGCCGTTATCGCCGCAATGCCTTGAGCATTCGCTGCATCGATCACGGAACGCATCTTGGTGCCAAAAATTCCAGCTGTTTTGGCTCGGGTCAAAAGGGCATTAAGATTTGGTATTGGCTTCATCATTTTGACGCCATTCGCGCTGTTTTCTAAGCCTGCGTCGACCTTGAGAAAGGGCACAACTCCGCGATCTTCCCATAGAAAGGAAGCGGATGGTTTTCCGCCAATTTTA
>DLZA01000076.1 GCA_003447515.1 Paracoccaceae bacterium | reverse complement strand
CGATCACTTTGATTGGTGCCGAGCCTGCGCCGCCGTATCAGCGACCACCCTTATCCAAGGGTTATTTGCTTGGTGAGATCACACTCGAGCGGATGTATCTGCGTCCCGAAAGTTTTTATAGAGAAAACGCCATTGACTTAACGTTGGGTAAAAAAGTGTTAGCTGTGAACTCGAGCACTAAAACGATCAGCGTTGGTGATTACAACTTGGCTTATGACAATTTAGTTTTGACAACGGGGTCTATGCCGCGTCGATTGCCTGTGGCTATTGGAGGGGATCTGGGCGGCGTTTACACTGTGCGTGCGCTTGATGATGTGGATGCAATGGAGCCTGAATTTGCGGATGGTAAGCGGGTGCTAATCATTGGTGGTGGTTATATTGGATTGGAGGCAGCAGCGGTTGCAGCCAAGAGGGGTGTGCGTGTAACACTGATAGAAATGGCGGATCGGATTTTGCAGCGAGTGGCTGCACCTGAAACGTCAAATTTTTTTCGTGCTCTGCATACGGCGCATGGTGTTGAAGTACTGGAGGGTGTTGGATTAGAGCGTCTGACGGGTGACGGCCGTGTAGATGGAGCAGTTCTATCAAATGGTACAGTGCTAAAAGTGGATTTTGCAATTGTTGGTGTTGGGATCGTGCCAGAAATTGGGCTGGCTAAGACGGCTGGATGTGCCATCGACAATGGGATTGTGACAGACGCTGCTGGGCGAACTTCGGTTGAAGATATTTGGGCAGCAGGAGATTGTGCGTCCTTCCCTCATTGTGGTGGCCGCATTCGGTTGGAAAGTGTCCCAAATGCGATTGAACAGGCAGAGGTGGTGGCTGAGAATATCATGGGTGCTAATAAAGAATATGTTGCAAAACCTTGGTTCTGGTCGGATCAGTATGACGTAAAGTTACAAATTGCAGGTTTGAACTCAGGTTATGATACGGTGGTGACACGGCCTGGAAATAAAGAGAGTAATGTGTCTTTTTGGTATTATAAGGGTGATGAGTTGCTGGCAGTAGATGCCGCTAACGAGCCGCGCGCCTACATGGTCGGCAAGCGATTGATTGAAGCAGGAAAGTCGCCTCCTAAGGCTCTTGTGTCTGACCCGCATTTTGAGCTTAAAACATTGTTATGATGCGGATTATTTCGGGGCGATTCAAGGGGACCGTGCTCACATCTGTGGGAAAGGGCGATGCGAGGGCGCATCTGCGTCCTACTACGGATCGGGTTCGCGAGAGCATTTTCAATCTTTTGGTAAATGGTGCATATGGCGATCCTATTTCGAATGTGAGTGTGCTCGACCTGTTTGCGGGAACAGGGGCGCTGGGGTTTGAGGCGCTGTCTCGGGGTGCTTCATTTGTGCGGTTTGTGGATAATGGGCGCAAGGCGGGCTCGCTGATTGTTCAGAATGCAAAAACGTTGCTTGTTCAGAGCGAGGTCGAACTTGTGCAGTTGGATGCGCTGAAGCTCGGGTTTTGGAAAAAGGAACCGTTTGCCTTAGTATTTTTGGATCCGCCTTATGGGAAGGAGATGGGTCAATTGGCGCTGTCAGCAGCCCTGGCTGGTGGCTGGCTGGCTGAGGATGCTTTAATTGTTTGGGAAGAGAACCAAAAGCAGTCGTGTCCAGTGGGTTTTACGATGTTGGATGCACGCAGATATGGGGAAACGTGGGTGCATATTCTTGAAGTGTTATCAGCTTAATCTAGCTGGCATTTTAGATTATTTAAGTTCAAAAGAAACAGATCGAGGCCGACGCTATGCAGTTTGGCGTTTGGTTTTAGAATAGCTACGATAATTGTACTTTGATGCTGGCAGTAAGGGTTCACTTGGGTTTTACTGGCAGCGATTTGCGGTCCTTTTGCAAGCCCGGACTGAAAGCAGAGCAGAAACCGAAGGGAAAGCGCGTGCGTTTTGAAAGAGAAAGGCTTTGATGCGGCTTTTTTAGAGCAGGTATTCGCGATTTTGCGGAAAGGTTCTTGGCAGCCAAGCGTAAAGGCATTCAAATGGGTGGGGCTGTAAATTAGTTGTTATACAACCTTTATTTTTAGCAGACCTGAAAGTTTGGTGGATAAATTTTTTTTAACAGATCGTTCTAACGCACCTCGTTAGATCGCGTGTGCACACACAGGAGGTTGAAGGTTTAATCTTTGTCTGCGCAAAAGCGTAGCTCTATGATTTAGCAGCCTGTAACGCTCTGCAAATTAAAGTGAGGCTGTCGTTAGTCGTAGAAGGGATATGCTGTAGCGAGGGCTAAGCCTTCAATAACGCCTGTGAAAGCTGCTTGGTGTTTCTGTTTGGCCCTCGGAAAACGTGCTGTGAATTCGGCTTGGACTGCAGACATTTGGGAAGAGCCGCCCACGAATATGATCGTATCTATTTCTTCAGGTGTCAGATTTGCAATGCGTAAGGTTTCATTGGCGGTGTCGCCGATGGATGTGGCGTAGCCGCCGAGTGACGTACCAAGGTCTTTGCTTTCAAGTGTAGTAGCTAGATCATGTTCGATAAAATTAAGGTCAATGGGGGTGACGTGGTTATCGCGCAAGTTCAAAGTTATTTTCGCATTTTCCACAGCAAAAGCCAGCTCGTGACCAAATTGCTCAGAAATGATGGTTTTTAGACGCTCGAACAGTTTTGGATAAACGCCATCACGGATCATTTGATCAACGTTGTGCAGGGTAGCCACATTGTAGAGGAAGGGAATTTTTTCCCATGTTGCAAGGTCTTGGTAGATGGCGTTAGGGGCGGTAAGCAGGTCGTTTCCAAGTTCTTTGCGGATTTGGGTTCCGCGCCCCATTAACGGCATGACGTGGTCGAAACTGATGGATTTGTCAAAATTTGTTCCCCCGATCCGTGCGCCAAAGGAAGCGATGATATTGGTTTGATTCCCGTTGGTTTGAAAGACGCTAAAATCGGATGTGCCGCCACCGATATCAATAATGAGGTTGGTTGCTCCTTCGGGTAGTGGGCCAGCTGCAAGGGCTGCGGCCTCGGGTTCATTCAGGAACTTTACGTCCTGAAATCCTGCGCGTTCATAACATTCATGAAGATCGCGCAAAGCCTGCACGTCGCGTTCGGCATCATTGGAGTAAAAGTGAACAGGACGTCCTGATAATGCATAGTGAAATTGGGTGTGACAGATATCTTCAGCGCGGGTTTTTATCGTTTGCAGAAAGCGAGCAATGATTTCCACAAAAGTAAGCGTTTCGCCCATAATGCGGCGCGGTTCATGCATTAATGATGTGCCAAGAATACTTTTGAAGGATCTCATGTAGCGTCCATCGTACCCGTTGATAAGTGCGCAATTGGCAGGTCTGCCGAACATGGTTTTACGGTTTTCAAAATCAAAGAATACTGATGTGGGTAAAGTCTGTTCGCCCGGTTCGAGCTCTATGATGAATGGAGAGCCATTCAAGTTAATGCCCGCGGCAGAGTTGGATGTGCCAAAATCTATGCCAAGAATGTTGGGTGTATTCTTCATAGGGGCGAGTCCTAACGAAATTGGAGGATCCGCCTTAAGGGATTGACGTACAGTGCGCAAGAGGCTCCACAATGATGACTGCGGCCAAAAAGTGTCAGATTATCGATGGCTTGGATGCGGATAAGACTAACTTCAAATATTATACGGGAAGCCAAGGCGTACACCAAGGCCTCATATCACAGGCTGATGGCCGCTTGCGAGGAAGAAGACTTCGTATTTGTGATGGATGCCGACTTCGGTTGTGGAGCGACTTAGAAAAGTCTTTTTACTAGTTCGATATATTAGTCGGCCGTCCAACCTCCGTCTACGAGAATATGTGTGCCTGTGATAAGGGCTGAAGCGTCAGAAGCGAGAAATAGGGTTGCGCCCATTATGTCTTCAACTTCACCGATGCGCCCGAGTTTGATTTTGTCCTCAATCCATTCGACCAGTTCTGGTCGTTTGAATGTTTGTTCGGTAAGTGGTGTGCGCACAAAGGTTGGGCAGATTGTGTTGACGCGAATGCCGTATGGGCCCCATTCGATGGCTTGCGCTTTTGTGTAGCCCTCAACTGCGTGCTTGGAGCCGCAATAAACCGCACGTTCTTGACCTCCAACATGACCCATTTGGCTGGTGATTTGTACGATGGAACCTGGTTTTTTTGCTGTGATCAGACTTTTGGCGATTGATTGTGCCAAGAAATATGCACCTTTCGCGTTCAGGTCGGTCATTGCATCAAAATCAACTTCTGTAGTGTCCACGGCGGGGGCGTGACGCGCATAGCCGGCGGAGTTGACGCAAATGTCGTAGGGTCCAGCATCTGCGATTTTGGCTTGCATCGAGGCGATATCAGCAACGTCCATGGTGACGGTATCGACAGTCCAACCCTCAGCACGCATCTCTGAGGCTGCGTCTTTCATGCGATCGACATTGCGGGCGGCGAGAGTTACATACGCACCATGCTCAGCTAGCGCTACGGCACATCCAAGTCCAATGCCGGATGTGCCACCCGTCACAAGTGCGCGTTTGCCGTCAAGGCGGAAGGAAGGTGTGCGGGGAAGGGTCATTATGTACATCCTGTCGGTTTTAAACTGCCAGTCATGTTGTCTATTACCGTGGCATGGTCAACGTATAGTGTGGCGTTTCGGAAATTCGAAGACTGGAGTTTACTGGTCATGATAGGTTCTTAGGAACCTGGTTGGTGATGACAGTTTGAAAAACACTAGACTTCAGTTCAGAACTGAGGCAAAAAATTTTGCAATCGTATGCAAAATGCAGAGGAACTCAGCTATGAAAATTGATGCGCATCATCATCTATGGGATTTGAAAAAAGTGCACTATCCGTGGTTAATGGAAGATGCCGTTCGATTTTTTGGTGACCCAAAGCCAATTGCTCGAAATTATCTTTTAGCAGAATTTTCCGCAGATGCACGGTCGCAAGGATTTGAAGCATCAGTTCATATTCAGGTGGGCGCCGAAGATGGGTTTAAAGAAGCTGAGTGGGTCGATATGGTTGTGCGCTATTCTAAGACTTGGCCGATGGTGCAGGTTGTATTTTGTGATCTGACAGCACCAGATGTGATTACTCAGCTTGATCGTTTTAAGGAACTGGATAGCGTGGTTGGTGTGCGCCAGATCGTTGGACGTGCACCAGAGGAAGATGCGAGGACGGGAACGAATGCTCTTTTGAATAACCCTGATTTTGTCAAGGGTTTGCATGCCGCCGCTGAGCGAGGTTTCTCCTTTGATTTGCAATTGGTCCCCGAACTTATGCCACGGATGGCAGAGATTGTTGCACAGATCCCTAATTTAAAAGTTGTGCTTTGTCATGCTGGATCACCTTATGATCACAGTACGAAGGGCCTTGATAATTGGGCAGCACAACTGCGGTATTTGTCGGAGCTACCTAACGTTTGGTGCAAACTTTCTGGCCTAGGCATGTTTGATCATGATTGGACCGTGGCCAAGATCAAACCTATCGTAAATCAGGTGTTGGCGCAGTTTGGTATAGAGCGTGTGATGTTCGGCTCAAACTTTCCAGTGGACAGTTTGAGCAGCGACTATCACACTCTGTTTCATGCCTATAGGGAGTTGGTTCCCGCAGGTGGCCATGATGCTGTGTTCGGTGGAACGGCTAGCGCCTTTTACTTTGATGGGAGAGATTGATAGTGGATTTTACAGGGCCTGAGATTTGCGCAAAACCAGCACGTGAAGTGGTAGACATGCTGCGCCAAAAAATTGTGTCACCTAAAGAGCTGCTAGACGCATCTTATGCGCGGATTGATCAAGTTGGTGAGACTGTAAATGCTACTGTGATCCAATGTCGTGAGCGAGCTTATGCGCAGCTGAGCAAACTAAAGGATACGGATTCTAATCAGCCAGGCTGGCTTGGTGGTTTGCCCATTGGTATTAAAGACTTAAATGATGTCAGTGGCGTGACAACTACTATGGGGTCTTGGGGTCTGCGCGACAATGTTGCGAGTACCAGTAGCCCTTTGGTGGAAACCATCGAGGCTCGTGGTGGGATCACAACTGGCAAAACAAATACGCCAGAATTTGGAGCGGGTGGGAACACGTTTAATGACGTCTTTGGCTACACACGGAATCCTTGGGATACGTCTAAAAATGCAGGTGGTTCTTCAGGTGGCGCGGCAGCTTCGTTAGCGGTGGGTGAAACATGGTTAAGCCATGGATCAGACCTTGCTGGTAGCTGCCGCACCCCGGCGGGTTATTGTGGTGTAGTAGGTTTGCGGCCTTCTCCTGGTCGTGCGGGTGGCGGACCAGGTCCAGCAGGTTTTTTGAACGAAGGGATTAGTGGACCATTAGCGCGCGATGTCGAAGATTGTGCATTGTTTTTAGATAGTATGGTAGGATTTAATTCTCGCATCCCGCTCAGTTTGGAGGCACCTTCGGTATCGTTTCAAGATGCGTTGAAGCATGACAAAAAGGATATTCGGATTGCGTTTTCAGAAGATCAAGGTGGCTTTGCCCCTGTGGAGCGTGAAGTGCGTGATATCCTGTCTAGCGCTATGAGCATTGCCGCAAAATCTGGGATTACAGTCGAAGAAGGCTGCCCTGAGATGCCAGCACTATATGATAGCTATGTGGCGTTGCGTGGGATGCACTACGGAGCAGTTAACAATTTTGTACCTGATTTTGTAAAAAAACACTTCAAGGCAACGCTGCGAGAAAATATTAATGTTGGAGTAAAACAGACAAGCCACGATATTTATCTTGCGCAACGTGGACGCACAGAAGTGTTTAACAAAATGAGAGATTTTCTTTCTGACTTCGATGTTTTAGCGATCCCTGTTGTGGGGTTACCGCCTGGACCAGTTGAACAAGAATGGCCATCCGTTGTGGATGGTGTGCATATGCCTGACTATGTGGATTGGCTACGGTTTTCATTTCTTGCCACAACCGCCGCTCTGCCTGCGCTCGCCATGCCTGCTGGCTTTACAAAATCCGGGATGCCAATTGGTATTCAATTGGTTGGCCCTCCACGTGGCGATGCACTGGTGCTCCAAGTAGGCCTTGCGCTGGAGCGAGCTTTAAACCTGCCAAAAACACCTATTGACCCAAACATTACGCACGGCTGATCTTCTTTTTTTGGCCTA
>DLZA01000068.1:11256-12876 GCA_003447515.1 Paracoccaceae bacterium | reverse complement strand
ACTTTTAATCAGTAGGTCGATGGTTCGAACCCATCAGGGCTCACCAAAAAAACAAAAGGCTCAGCGTATTGTTTGCTGAGCCTTTTGTTTCTTGGTGTTACTTGTTTAAACCTCAAAAATATTTACTGGAGCTATGGCGATTAAGCTTCATTTTTACTTCAATCTTTCACTTGGTTATTTGCATCAAATTATTTCGTCCAGCTCGGTATGGCAGTAAATTTTTTGAAGCTAGCAACCAAATTAAAAATCAGTGATTATTTGAAGGGAAAATGATGAAAGAACAAATATGAATTATATTTCGTACTTTGCCTCAATGCGTTGATAGGTTGAGAAAATGAAATTCAAATTATTCCATGATGCGAAAGCTCCGCTAGCGAATGGCCACAAGCGCGATAGCTTACTGGTAATGTCTGATGAAGAATTTGAGAGTAATCACGGTTTCATTCAGTGGGCTTTCCCTACTACAAGGAAAAGTTACCATAACATTAACGCACCTATTTTAGATTTAGACGCTGCAATTTGGCTGGCTGAGAAAAATGATGTGACTGAATTTTTAGAAAATATGACAGTCCGTTTTTTGGAGTTTTTAAAACGCACTAGTCACTGGAAGGCTCGTTACAATCATAACCATCTTCGAATTAGCCGTGCAATCGATAGCCTTAGAGTTTTGCACAGTTGGGAGCTTGCAAACTGGTTTTATGACCAGGTTAAAGCACTAGCAGGGCCATCATTGGACTTAATGTCCAGTGCAAGAGATTACTGGGACCTCAAAACCTCCACCGAGCATGACCGAATTGCAGGAGCATTCATCGGGTTAGCTGTGGGTGACGCTCTTGGTGCGCCTGTAGAATTCCATAGGCGCGGTACATTTCCCGAAGTAACAGAATATAGCGCAGGCGGTAAATTTAATCTCCCTGCAGGGGCTTGGACGGATGATACTGCAATGGCCCTTTGCTTGGCCCAAAGCCTGATTGAAAAAGGTTGCTTCAATGCAGATGATCTCCTCAAACGCTTTAGTCGTTGGTTAGAAAAGGGCGAAAATACGAGCACAGGTGTTAGCGTAGGCGTGGGGCAAAATACACTCAGAACACTTGGAGATTTCTGGCGTAATGGCACGTTAGTGGCAGAACGATTAGGCAATAAAAACGATGGAAACGGATCCCTAATGCGTTTATCACCAGTTGCTTGCCATGCCTTTCATGACCTTGCGAGGGTTCGTGATTTGGCCAGCGCACAATCCAGAACAACGCATGCTTCAGAGGTTGCCGATGAATGCTGTCAGTTTTTAGGAGAATTATTAGCTCGCATTATTAGCGGGCAATCATACCAAGCAGCAAAAGCCAACCTTCATAAATCCGAATGGAGCTACCCATTAACTTCCATACTTGAAACAGATTATAAAGTGGTAGGTGAAAGTGGAATAAAGTCTACAAGCTATGTGGTCGAGACGTTGCAAGCGGCAATTTGGGCGGTTGAAAACAGCCCATCATTCAACACTGCTATATTAAAAGCAGTAAATCTGGGTGACGACGCTGACACGATTGGTGCTGTCACAGGCCAAATAGCCGGCGCAATCCATGGGTATTCGCAGATTCCAAAACACTTGAAAACGGGCTTGAA
>DLZA01000068.1:0-10889 GCA_003447515.1 Paracoccaceae bacterium | reverse complement strand
TTAGTCATTTAATTGAATTATTGAATCGCCAAGATACAAACTGCAAAAGACACTTTAAATTAGCATCAAGTACTTAAAAATTATCTTACCACAAGGATATTAGGAGCCTGCTTGGTTTGCGCAGAATAACAACTTTTCTAACCTAAGGAGAAGATATGAAACTTTTACGTTATGGCAAAAATGGAGCTGAGAAACCTGGGCTTTTGGACGGGGCAGGTCAATTACGCGATCTGTCTGCCCATGTAGATGATATTACTGGAAAAACTCTTGGCGATGCAACCTTGAGCAAATTGAGTATGCTCAATCCCGCAGACTTACCTTTGGTTGACGGCGAACAACGCCTTGGCGCATGTGTCGGCAACATAGGCAAATTTTTATGCATCGGCCTGAATTACTCTGATCATGCTGCAGAGACTGGTGCGAAAATTCCAAAGCACCCTATTCTGTTCCTCAAAGCGAACTCAGCCATTATAGGCCCAAATGACGATGTCGTAATGCCGCGAGGTTCGGAACAGACTGATTGGGAGGTCGAACTTGGCGTTGTTATTGGAAAAGAAGCTAAGTACGTGAGAAAGGAAAATGCGCTGGATTATGTTGCGGGTTATTGCATAGTCAACGACGTGTCTGAGAGACATTTTCAGGCAAACCTGACGGGCCAATGGACCAAAGGTAAGTCCTGTGACACATACGGACCGATCGGTCCTTGGTTAGTGACGCGCGATGAGATTAAGGACCCACAGAACCTCGCAATGAGCTGTGATGTTAATGGTAAACGCATGCAGTCAGGAAATACTGCAACGATGATTTTCACAGTTGCTGAAATTATTGAACATTTAAGTCAACTTTTCACTCTACATCCAGGCGATTTGATCAGCACGGGCACCCCCCCAGGTGTTGGCTTAGCGATCAAACCAAAACCTGTTTTCCTAAAAAAAGGCGATGTAATGAGCCTCAACATTGAAAGTCTTGGAAATCAACGGCAAAAGGTCAATCAAGATGCATGACCTTTTGCAAATTAGCAGTGTTTCACAAGCAATAAAAGCGCGCCTTGAAGTGGCGTTTACACTCCATCAACTTGACAGTTTTGAACCCGAAAAAATTACCCATTTGATCACTAACAGTCATGACGGGGTAAACCCAGAATTAATGGCCTCACTCACTAATCTGAAGGTAATAAGCAACTACGGCGTCGGTTACGACACAGTTGATGCCAATGAAGCCGCACGGCGTGGTATTCATGTAACTAATACACCCAACGTGCTAAATGAAGAGGTTGCCACGACGGCTCTTTTGCTAATGTTATCATGTTACCGCGAAGTTCTGCGTGACGATAGCTTTGTACGTTCAGGTGGCTGGAAGGCTCAGGGCAATGCACCACTTACGCGTTCAGCGGACAATCAAACTGTGGGCATGCTCGGACTTGGTCGTATTGGCCAATCTATCGCAAACAAGCTCATGCCTTGGAACACCAAAATTGTTTACCATTCACGCAACAAAAAAGACTTTGCTTATACCTACTACGAAAATCTCACCGAGATGGCTCGCGAGTGCGATGTGCTTATTTGCACCATTCCAGGTGGTCCATCGACTTATAAAATTGTTAATGAAGAGGTACTAAACGCGCTTGGTTCTAACGGCACTTTGATAAACGTCAGCCGTGGCACGGTTGTTGATGAAGAGGCGCTGATCAGCGCATTGCAAAGTGGCGCACTCGGATGGGCGGGGCTTGACGTATTTGAGGCAGAACCAAACGTTCCAAAAGCATTACGAGATCTACCGAATACGGTTTTGCTGCCACATGTTGGTAGTGGCACTGTGGAGACACGAGCTGCAATGGGAGATTTGACCGTCGAAAATCTTCTGCGGCACCTCAAAGATGGCACCGTTATCAGTGCGGTTCCGGAATGTGCACATCTTTAAGCAACTTGGGCGACGATCTTTTATTCGATCCATAATGGTTGTATTTTTTTCCAATCATCCAAAACCTATGCATTAATTTAAACGGAAAGAATATTCTCAGAAGTCAAATGCTAGGTAAATTTTCAATTTATTAGAAGCCCGGTGTTCACAGAACCTATATTGCGTTCAGCGCAAAAAATTTGCTGTATTAATATTTCGCAAAGCAGCAAAAGAAATGGGAAACACACAATGAAAGAATGAGCCATAATTATTGAACTAGGAGTGCCATGGCAGCTAGAGAAGCGCATCGTGACATATTAAAGTGCTAGAAAAGTCTATTGGCGGATAACTGCTGATCACTCACTAAGCAAAGCCATTCACAATTGCGGCTAGATTAGATCTATTATCCACTTCCAATTTTGAATAGATTGACTGTGTTTGATTGCGAATGGTTGCTGGAGCCACGCCCAAAAGACGAGCCGCTTCCTTGTGGCTCTTACCTGCAGACAATACAAGAGCAACCTCACGTTCACGCTGTGTTAACATATCAAAACGCGTTAACGGACGAAGGCTAAACTTACGTAATCCCATTTCGTTTAAACCCGGTGGAGCCTCACATGTCACTACCAAATTATGATCAACTAGGACATGCTCCCCCGGTTGATTAATAAGTTTGCGTAAATATTTAGGCAAACGATTACCATCCCAATCAGGCCAAAAATCACCAAATTTATCTCGAAGATTTTGCAATCCTAAAATACCAATGCCATTTTTATTCACAAAAATGGTAACAGCGTTCTTGTGTTTATTTTTGTCCATTTCTATTGCTGACAATCTCATTGCAGAGGACAATTGATCAACCGAACATTGCAAAAAATCTAGCTCTCCCAGAGACAATGCTCGGGCCATCTTTCCGCTTCGATATCCCGAGATATAAAACGATGCAACGCGCCCTGGGCGTGAATACATTGCCGTCGCCATTTTTCGCAAACCAAATGTGTCTGAAAGAGAGGCCATGCCTTCATTCTGTGCACCACTATATCTGTCGTATGTTGCTGTTTTTCCTGGATTTTCTAAAATGTTTGCCGCCAATAAGTCATGTTCTGATATCTCACACCAATTGGAGTAGTATTCACCTGGCAAGTTAAAAGTAGAGTTAGCATGGATTTCCACTCCTTCTGGCTTCACTTGCGCCCACCCATACCAAGCACAATCAAAACCAATTTTTTGCGACAAATCCGAGACCGCCCAGCGCGCAAGACTTTCAGCATCACTTACCCTTGCGCGATCATTGACTTCGCTAACAAAACTAGAAAATTGCTTCAAACTGTCTTGCATACAGGTACCTCCATAACTAAACAACGAATCTTAACGCCAGTGTTTCTCCTCACCAGTATAAGCAGAACCTGGCAGCGAACCATCCTTTACAAAAGCATTTAATAGGTTGCGCATCACCGTTCCGACGTTATTATCACCACCTTTGCAAGGCAAAGCTTGGCTCCAAGCTATTGATCCCGCAGCAAAAACAGCTCCATCATTGGGGGTTGTAAAGTAAATCATGTCACCACGAACCTGTGGGTCCTGGGTGCCACCGCGACCTGGAAAAGCATAAGAAATCTCCTCGGACACCAATGGATAGTTGTCAGTGTGACCACTACTCGCGGCTACCAAAAGGGTGTGTGGAGGTGTTCCCAACGCTAAATCGTATCGATCCAATTCTACACCGGCAGCACCACCAAGAGCTAAGCCAAAATCGCCAATCAGTTCTTCAGCACCGATGCCTTCAAAGATCCAAGCCGCTCGTTTATGAAAACTGTCTGGCATTCTTTCAAACGCTTCCGAACGGTCCATGCCTTCTGTCGTAAAGCCAAGGCCAACCAGCTTTTGTGGGGCACGCCCTCGCGAGCGCCAAAGACCAGATCGTTCACCACTTGTAGCTAAATAACCTTCACCCGCTTCTGCTTGCCAAGCGCGAGAACCAACATCAAGTTTGCGAACCTCGACACATGCAGGATCATCAGGGCATGGGTGTGTAACCCAGTAATATCCATTACCACCCAGATACATCACACGCCCACCGCCAACCAGATATCCCTCCGTGGCGTCAAGCATTTTTTCAGAATAGTATTCAGGGTGGGTGACGTTCAAAATTGTTTTGTACGGTTCCATCGCTGCTTTGCCTTCACGGTGAACGTCGTGGTCTGTGATAAGATCATAGTCATAACCAGCATGTTCTAACCACCAAAGCAAAGACAGATCTGCAGGCAATGCCCAAGGAAAATTCATCCCTGCCATCCGATAACCCGGCCTTAAATTTATGATCGGCCGCTTCCAAGAGGTGTAACAAACGCCAGCACCATCAGAATGGTGATCATAAGTCGATAAGCCAAATTCCTCAAGTTTGTTGTATTCAATATCATCAGCCGAAATGACCGGTGTATGAGCCGTAATTGCCTGAGCGATTTGCGCCTCAAAGCTGAGTCGTTCATTTGCATAAGCCAGATAGGTAAACGTCGACATTTGCACAGCTATCTTAGCCCGTGGTTTTTCTGGACGGATTATAACTGGAATGCGATCAACTTTTTCCCCTACCGACACTCGTAATGCATAAACACCTGATTTCATCGATGAAGGTGGTATCCAGGTGATATTCGGTTCCCACTTGCAATCAGTCAGCGCATCATCGTGGAAAGCGACCCCACCGTATTGTGATGGATCAAGGCGAAAGCTATCCTCTCTCCCTCTCCAATTCCAGCCTGTCATTGCGCGCACCGGGCGGTTTACTCCCTTTGCATGCAGACCGTGAGGACCGGTATCTTGGATTGTATCACCGATACCTGTGTCTTCAAAACCAAATGTTGTGTCCCAATAAGCAAGCGGTAGCGGTGGAGCGGTTCCAACAGAAATCTGTTCCATGTCCTCACTAGTTAACGCACGCTTAACAATACCACACCGATCTATTTTACCATTATAAAGTGTAGAAACAAAATCACCCCGCTCTGGATTATTTTCATGCGCACCAGCTAGGATAAAATCCACACCCGACGCCACCGGTTGTACACGTAGTGTTTCGACAACATGGCTATTGTGATCGAAAGGTGCTACAAGTCCAATATGAGAATTCCACGAATTCTGCACGCTGATCTGCCGCAAGCAAGCCTCACCCGTAACCGGATCAAAGCTTGCAGCAACCATTACCCAGACCTTTGGTACCAAAGGGGCATCAGACGTAATTTGATCTACAGACTTTCCGTCTCCAACCCAAAATTCTAGTTTACCATCTGGATTAATACCAAGCGCATAGCCTTTTGAAGAATTTACCGACCAAGAACCCATTATCGTTTGTCGTTCGCCACCCGGCGTCGAGGGCCAAATGAATGCATGAATCGTGAAAGCACTTTGTGGCGAAAGTTGACCGTTGTCATCAACTACCCGCGCGAAAGACCCATTTTGGGTATATTGGCGACGTACAGGCAGAACTGACGGTAAATCGCTCTCAATAACCTCCTCAATGAAACCAGGTCCTTCCGGATTAAAATCTCCATGGACTAACCGAACAAGATCAATCTTAGCCTCATCAGCCCCTTCAGCTGATATCATAAAGTCTACGGGTTCACCCATCCGGGCTGACAAGGGGTCGCAGTATCCAAAAATGCGGACATTGGTCATGTTAGCTCTCCAAAAGATCGTTAATGCGCAGGAGAAAAACTGCATGATATGCATCGTACAATGCATCATATTCGCGGTCATCGACGATACGTGGCGGCATGCCTTTAATTCCAGAAACCGCCATAATCCGGAAGCGTTCTTCGCCATTCTTAAGCCGCATAATAACGTATTTATCCGCCATTTCTCCACGCCGGAAATAATTCAATATACGCGCTAATGCATCAGAATGATGGCCAAGAGGGTTCACTCTATGTTCTTCAATCAATTCTGGTGTTACCATGAGTTTCAGCCGTTCACGCAAGCGTTTATTAAAACGCCGATAGTAAAGCTCTTGTTTGTCTAAAATCTCAGTAGCTTCTTCAGGCATGGCTTCACCTCCTTTTTCGGTACGATGGGCACGGCGTTCACCGGCTTTGCGTTTTCTAAAATCTCGGAATTGATCACGGCTGCCGGTAAAACCCTCGCGGGCAAAAATAGTTACCAACAACATAATTGCTGCAACAAGGATGATACGCAGGGGACCAAGTTCAATCAGTCCCTTGTCAATCAAAATAACAATAGCAGCGCCGACAACAGCGCCTTCTGCCCTACCGAGCCCACCAATCACCATCATTGCGAACAATAGTAATAATTGATCAAGCGAGAAAATTGTTGGTGAGATTGAGCGATAATACATCGCATAAAATGCACCAACAACACCGAGCGCAGCAGAAGAAATTAAAAACACCAGGAGCCTTGCTCGACGAAAGTCTATGCCAACAGCTTCAGAAAATGCTTCATCCTCACGACTAGTTTTTGCAGCACGTAATATCATGCCAAGGCGCTCAGAATTTACTAAGCGCCAGACCAACAAAGCGCCAAGTAACAATAAGAATGCCCCACCAAAACCTAAAAGCAAACCAGGGCGTTGCAAAAACCAGTCCTCTGGAATAAAGCTATCAACTTGTGTGATTGCACCACCCGTTGGAGTCAATGCGCGAAGCTGGCTGACAAACACACGGCAAATTTCAGCAACACCCATGGTGAGTAAAGCATAATAAAGCCCATCCAACCGTGTCGAAGGCGCAGCAAGGATCGCCCCCGCGGCCAAACCAACAGCAGGCCCGATCAACAGCATAAAAGGCCAAGGAACACCCAGGTAAACGTTTGCCGCTGCAGCAATGTAGCCAGACATGCCAACTACTGCTAACGTAGCCAGAGAAAAAATCCCAGCAGTACCAACGATTAACGTCCAAAGTATATTAATCGCAGCATAAATGCAGAAAATTGAGGCAACTGAGATAAGTGAGTTCGGTAAAAACGGGGTTATGACCAACAACAGACTAAGACCGATAGACCACCACAACGGCTTTTTATCCACCAGCACCCGTTCGCGTTGCAACGTCTTAGGATTGTGTACATCCCGCCACTTCAGCCAGTGACGATTTGTAAAAGGAATTCTACTTCTTTGACGCGAAGCATGTCCATCAGGGTGACCTTTCACTTCCCAAGGGCGACGTCCAACTTTATAGTAAACCTTGTCTGTCATTCGCGTGTGTCATCCAGTAGGCCACCAATACCGCGCGGTCGAATGATCAACACACAGATGATGAAAATAAATGTTCCAAACATAACGTAACGCTGCCCCAAAAAGGGAACAGCGCCGATGATTGCTTCCAGAAAGCCAATTAACAAAGCACCAATTACAGCGCCCGGTACAGACCCAAGACCACCAAGTAATGCAATCGTAAGGCCCTTGAGCAACGGAATAACACCAGATGTTGGACTGACAAAAATTGTTTGACTCAGCAAGGCTGCGGCCATGCCTGCAAGTGCACCTGTCAACATCAATACCGGTAATGCTGTCACTTGCCTTGATATTCCGGAATAAGCAGCACCTTCGGCGTTTTGCATCATTGCGCGCACTTCAAGCCCTCGGCGCGAATAACGCAGCCAGGCCAACGTTAATGCCATAATAATCGTCGCACCAATAATAGTGCCAGCTTGATCATAACGAATTTTAGTGCCCCAGACTTCCCATCGCCCAAAGCCAAAAATCTTCGGCAAACCTTGACTTCGTGGCCCGAAAAACCAAAGCAAGCCTTGCACAGTGCCTATATTCAATGCGAGCGTAATGATTAAGCTACGCACTGGATAATTTGGTTTGTCATGAATAGGCAGAAATGCCAGAGCGTAGATGATTGCACCACATAATGCACCAGCCACCAAAGAAGCGCTGGTCAAGGTGCCAGCCATAACGAAAGACGCTAACGCGCCATTGCCAAACGTTGTAGCTATTATTGGCTTCATAGCAGCTGTTGCCAGCCATGCGGCATAACCTGAGACAGCAAAGGTCGCACCATGGGCCATGTTGATCATGCCAACACTTGACCACAGAATTGAAATACCAATGGCCATAAGCGAATAAATTGCAGCCAAATTTAAAGCATAAATGATAAGTCCTAAATCCATCAGGTCAGCTCCACATGGCCAACGTCTCCACGCAAACGGCCTGCATGCATTCCGATAATCCGATCAGCGCGATCAGATAAGAGTTTGACATTTTGCTCTGCAATAATCATGGCACCCTCGACAGGTAGCGCCCACAAAGCTTCCATTACTCGATGAGATATCTTGGGAGCTAGTCCAAGGGAGGGCTCGTCAACCAAGTATAATTTAGCTTCAGTCATCAGCATCCTACCGATTGAAACCATACGCCTTTCACCACCTGAAAGCTTGCCAACCAAACTGTGTTCAAGTGAACGCAAAGGAGGGAAAATATCAAATACACGATCAATGCGGGTTTTTCGGTGCTTCCAAGCTTGCTTTGTATAAGCTCCACACTCAAGGTGTTTGCGCACCGAAAGCCCTGGAAAAATAGCGTCCCCTTGCGGTGCTACACCAATACCTTTTTTTACCAGCGAGGGCGTGCGCCGACCTGCACCCAAAGACCGAGAACCACCAATTTCTATACCATCCAGTTTAATGGAACCTTGCTGCCAACCCGTCATATGAGTAATTGCGCGCACCAAAGTGGATTTGCCGTGTCCATTTAACCCAACTAAGCCAATCCTCTCTCCAGACTTTATGGTCAGGTCAATTTCATGCAAGACGCGCAAAGGACCATAGCCTGCCGACAGCTGCGTTATTTCCAGAATTTCAGGCATCAGCGCTCTCAAAATACGCAGCCTTGACCCGCGGATTGTCAAATACATCTTCGGGCCGTCCAGTTGCAATCACCTCGCCAAGATCAAGCACAACAACTTTGTCAGCCACAGCTGACAACAGTTCCAGTCGATGTTCAATTAGTATCAAACTCATCGCGTATTCATCGACCAAGCGGCGAATAATTAAATCTAGCTCATCAATTTCGGCATTAATCAAACCAGAAGCGGGTTCGTCCATCAGTATAACCTTCGGGTCACGCATCAACAGACAGGCCAACAAAAGCTTACGCCGATCAAACGCACCCAAAGCAGCGGCCGGTGTATCCCACGGTATTTTTAAATGTGCCAAACGTGCCGCCCATTCTGCATCATGGCGACTTTGATAAGGTTTGTAAGCCTTGCGTGCCGCTAGAAACGTCTCACCAACAGTCAACGATGCCGGTACAACCGGGCTCTGATATGTGCGGCCCAAACCAAGTCTTGCGCGATGATGGAAAGACAATTTGGTTATGTCCTCTCCTTCCAAATTCACGATACCGGCGTCTGGTTTGTAACGACCACACAGCACTTCAAAAAGGGACGTTTTACCGGCACCATTTGGACCAACCAGCCCCAAGATTTCTCCCGGACTGGCTGATATAGAAACGTCATTTAGAATGCGACGTCCACCAAGTGAAATACTGATTGCACCGCAACCAAAAATTGCATTCTGCATCAGGTTAAGGTCACATCCAAGGAGCCAGCTTAAACGGTGCCTGCGCAAATTCTTTTGGTGCAACAATTGTGTGTTCATTATTCTGCACTTGGAAGAATAAGTGTGCTTGTCCACCTTCTGGATCGTTGGTCATGTTTGGAAAACTGACGCCAGAATTTGTCTCAGGATCAATTTTATAAAGGCCGTTAATACCACGATAGTTCATGCCACGAATGTAATTGCCAACATCGTCAAACTTTGAGGGATCTTCGACACTTTCCCAAGCTTGCGCTAGGATTTTTACAGCATCATAGCCGCCGCCGGTGTATACCATGCCCATTGTGCCAGGATATTTAGCACGATATTTTTCGCGGAATGCTGAGCCTATTTTATCAGCATATACACCGTAGACTGTACCCCATACCATTCCTTCGCCCGCACCAGCTGCTAAATCAAGGAACTCTGGTTGGGACGGGCCATATTGCAAATAAACCAACGCACCTGGAACAGGATCATAGGCATATTGTTGCGCGAAGGCCGCAAGCTCTGCTGCAATCCAATGATCAATCATAATTGCGCCAGCATCAGTGTCTTGCAAAGCACGAATAACTGGTGCCCAGTCTTGTACAGGAAATTGAATGTCCGTCACCGCCGCTACTTCCCAGCCACCGTTAGAAGCAGCAATTTCTTTTTGCGTTGCCTGACTGATCATCTGGGTATAGCTGATCTGACCTTGAACGATGTGTACTTTATTGTTCTTGGGCTTCCATTGTCCGGAGTCTCGTAAGCTTGACATAAACCGTACGAATCCAGTGCCATACCAGACCTCCGGTACATCTAATTGAAAAATGTTACGATATTTCTCTTTGTCACTTTTGAAAAGATCTACGTTTACGGACGATGTGTTGCCATGCACATAAGGAATCCCAGACGGGGCGGCTGTGTCCATCGCAGGTTGTGGAATAATTGTGAATGCAGAAGCAATCGCGTGCGCGCCGCCTTCGATTAGCGCTTGGATTCCCGCAACGTTACCTTCAGGTGACAGCATATCAAGATCGATAATCTTGGCCTCAATCGGGCGTCCCTTGACGCCTCCTGCTGCGTTGATTTCTTCGATCGCCATCATCGCTCCATTTGTCCAATCTTGGTGGTCTGCTACACCAACAGGCCCCGATTGCGCAGCAGGAATTCCTAGAATGATCGGATCTGCAGCAAGAGCAGGCGTCGCAAGCGAAGCGGCAACAAATGCGGCCGTTGTCGTTTTTAAAAAAACGCGTCTTGATAAATTTGTCATCTTTCTCTCCCATTTTTAGATAGAAGACGAGATTGGGCAGTAGGCTGTCCATGGTTCAAATGAACTATTAACGAACGTAAAGGCAGGTGTACTGAAATCGTAAAGCTCCATCAGTCAATTTGCGTTTTAAAGGACTTTTTCAAAGGACTTAATGCTACTTCATATACATTTGACACGTAGAGGCGTT
>DLZA01000154.1:15562-16081 GCA_003447515.1 Paracoccaceae bacterium | reverse complement strand
CATGCTTATCTTGGGTTTTGCGCTCACTTTGAATCTTGTTTCCATTATTTACTAATAAAGCTTGAGATACCTATCCGAGTGCATAATCGGCTGTGACAAGAGCCACCCTCGTACCATATAAGAAAATGCCAAGACCTTTTGCGTTGCTAGCCGTCAGAGACAACATTACGGAGGGTGCTATTTTGGGACTAGTTGTAAGGCTGTTTGGTAAAATTTTGAGCCAACGTTATTGATTTTAGGTCTGTGTTGGAGGAATCACTAGGTGTTGAAACGATTTTAGTGTTGCTCCTCTCTGAGGAATATTTGTTTGACCTTTTGATCCCGCGCATCGCAGAGGCAAAACGAACACGGTCTAAAGCTTGATTTGTGGTTTTTAAGAAGATTTCTATTGATAAGTCTTGAGATTGACCTCAGCTATGACCATAAGCGCGAACTTCGTTGACCTAAGTGGTTGGTTCGTATTTGGGTATGTGCAAGTTTAATTTATGGGCGTCTGGCTCTGAAATTTTTTATTTGTGA
>DLZA01000154.1:10427-15182 GCA_003447515.1 Paracoccaceae bacterium | reverse complement strand
GTTGGCGGTGCGCATAATAAAATTCAATTATTTATTGTATCTCCTTTGAATTAAATCCCTTGCTTTACGGCCCGACTCGCCTTAGACGACAGCAATCCGAGTGTGACGCTGCGCGCGTGCACCTTTTGGACCTACATACGATGCGACGAGGATTTGCGATGATCGTCTTTCCTCCTCTCCATGGAAATCCCTAATTCAAGGGGTATGTCTTATGGCACTACAAAGCCAAAATATCCGAATTCGGTTGAAAGCATTCGATTACCGCGTTCTGGATTCTTCCACACAGGAAATTGTTAACACAGCCAAGCGCACCGGTGCACAGGTGCGGGGTCCTATTCCTCTACCTAATCATATCGAAAAATATACAGTTTTGCGCGGCCCCCACGTAAACAAGAAATCTCGTGAGCAATTCGAGATTCGCACGCACAAACGTTTATTAGATATCGTTGACCCAACTCCACAAACAGTAGACGCGCTGATGAAGCTCGATTTGGCTGCTGGTGTGGATGTTGAGATTAAACTTTAAGGGGGGTATTGAGAGATGCGCTCTGGAGTAATTGCAAAAAAACTGGGCATGACCCGGTTGTTTATGGAAGATGGACGTCAGGTTCCCGTGACAGTTCTTCAAATGGAAAACCTGCAAGTAGTAGCACAACGCACAAGTGAAAAAGATGGCTATTCTGCTGTTCAACTTGGTGCGGGCGCTGCAAAAGCGAAACGCACTTCGGCGGCAATGCGTGGTCATTTTGCATCGGCGAAGGTTGAGCCAAAGCGGAAGATTGCGGAATTCCGCGTGTCGGCGGAAAACTTAATCGAGGTCGGCGAAGAAATCATCGCAGACCACTACTTTGAAGGTCAATTCGTAGATGTGTCCGGCACATCCATCGGTAAAGGTTTTGCCGGTGCAATGAAGCGTCACAATTTTAGTGGATTGCGAGCGACGCACGGCGTTTCAATTTCGCACCGTTCACATGGTTCTACCGGTCAGTGCCAAGAACCAGGGCGTGTATTCAAGGGTAAGAAAATGGCTGGTCACATGGGTGCTGCAAAAGTAACAACGCAAAACCTGCAAGTTGTCAAAACTGACAGTGATCGTGGTTTGTTAATGATCAAAGGCGCCGTCCCCGGCTCCAAAGGTGGTTGGGTGACGGTCAAGGATGCTGTAAAAAAACCGTTCCCGGAAAATGCTATTCTGCCGGCTGCACTGCGTTCGGCTGCTTCGAAACCTGCTGAAGAAGCGGTAGCTGACGACAAGAAAGAAGGTGACGCATGAAACATGACGTGATCAAGCTCGACGGCGGCAAAGCCGGATCTGTTGATCTGGACGAGGCCTTGTTTGGTCTCGAGCCGCGTAAGGACATTTTGCACCGAGTTGTGCGTTACCAACTGGCAAAGCGTCAGCGGGGGACACATAAAGTTAAGACACGGTCTGAGACCAGCTATTCCACAAAGAAGATTTATCGCCAAAAAGGTACGGGTGGCGCACGCCATGGTGATCGCAATGCGCCGATATTCCGGGGTGGTGGTGTTTACAAGGGCCCAAAAGTGCGCAGCCACGCACATGATTTGACCAAGAAATTCCGTAAACTGGGTCTAAAGCATGCTCTATCAGCAAAAATGACTGCGGGTGAGCTGGTGATTGTAGACAACGCTGAGATGGCGTCGGCGAAGACTGGCGAACTGGCGAAGACTGTTAAGAACCTCGGATGGAAAAGAGCACTGGTAGTGGATGGTGTAGAAGTTAATGCAAATTTTGCGCTAGCAGCTCGTAATATAGATGGAGTGAACGTTCTGCCAAGCCAAGGAGCGAACGTCTACGACATCTTGAAAAGTGACACTTTGGTTCTTACAAAAGCCGGTGTTGTAGCATTGGAGGCCCGTTTGAGATGAGCACTAAAGCCAAACTCTATGACGTGATCCGCAAGCCGATCATCACCGAAAAAGCAACAAATGCGTCCGAGCACAACGCTGTTGTTTTCGAAGTGGCGATTGATGCAAATAAACCGCAGATCAAAGAAGCCGTTGAAGGCCTGTTCGGTGTGAAGGTTAAGGCAGTGAATACGTCCATTACCAAAGGCAAGGTTAAACGCTTCCGTGGTAAGATCGGAGTTCGTAAGGACGTGAAGAAGGCCTACGTTACACTTGAAGAAGGCAACACTATTGACGTGAGCACTGGGCTTTAAGCGCTCAATTTTGCACGCGACATTTGCGTTACTGACTAATGAATAGGGCCCCTACTAAGATAGTGGGGGCTCTTTTGTTGCGGCTATTAACCTTTGTAATAATTTGAGGTGACATCAATTAAAGAATGCAGGGAATTAAGAAGTGCAGATTATTATCTTAAGTATCTGTTGTAGCGTCAGCTTCTGCACCTTTGCACTTTTAAATTAGATATGGTGAAGTTCGGCAGAGATGTGTTTGTATTGTTGATGTAACGTTTACTTATGTTGTTGTGAAAAAGACAAGTAACCCTTGACCCCTTCGTCTCTCTTTCCTAAAAGCCAACAGCTATGACATCTAGATTCGCTCTGACGTCGCTGGTTTGGGTGAATATTATTCGCTCACGCCACCCTGGGAACCTTCGGGGTCCTTTAACATAGTGGGGCAATGCCTCGCACTGAAAACGAAAGACAGTAAGAATGGCACTCAAGTCGTATAAGCCGACGACGCCGGGCCAGCGTGGACTGGTACTGATTGATCGTTCAGAGTTGTACAAAGGCCGTCCGGTCAAAGCCCTCACGCAGGGTTTGACTAAGAATGGCGGTCGTAACAACACTGGGCGTATAACAATGCGTCGTAAAGGTGGAGGTGCAAAGCGCCTGTACCGGATTGTTGATTTTAAACGCAGTAAAATGAATGTTCCAGCAACAGTAATTCGGATTGAATATGACCCGAATCGGACTGCATTCATTGCCCTCGTAAAATACCAAGATGGTCAGCAGGCATACATAATAGCACCACAGCGCTTAGCTGTCGGTGATCAGGTGATCTCTGCCTCAAAAGCTGATGTAAAGCCAGGTAATACGATGCCCTTCACGGGTTTGCCCATCGGGACGATCATCCACAACATTGAGTTGAAGCCAGGTAAAGGCGGACAGATAGCCCGTGCAGCTGGTACTTACGCCCAGTTTGTTGGGCGAGATGGCTCATATGCTCAGATACGATTGTCCTCAGGCGAGTTGCGGTTAGTACGCCAGGAATGTATGGCCACTGTAGGTGCCGTATCCAACCCTGACAATTCAAACCAAAACTTGGGTAAAGCTGGACGCAACCGACATAAGGGCATTCGCCCAAGTGTTCGTGGTGTTGTGATGAACCCCGTTGATCACCCACACGGTGGCGGTGAAGGCCGGACATCTGGTGGTCGTCACCCGGTATCGCCCTGGGGCAAGCCAACGAAGGGCGCGCGCACGCGCTCCAACAAGACAACGGATAAATTCATTATTCGTTCCCGTCACGCCAAGAAGAAGGGTCGTTAGTAGATGCCTCGTTCAGTATGGAAAGGCCCGTTCGTAGACGCTTATGTGCTAAAAAAAGCAGAAGCATCCCGCGAATCCGGTCGTAATGAAGTTATCAAAATCTGGTCTCGTCGCTCGACGATCCTGCCACAGTTTGTGGGTTTGACTTTCGGCGTGTACAATGGTCGTAAGCACATCCCAGTTAATGTGTCTGAGGATATGATTGGTCAGAAGTTTGGCGAATATTCTCCGACGCGTACTTACTATGGGCATGCTGCGGATAAAAAAGCGAAACGGAAATAAGCCATGGGAAAGTCTAAAAACGCCCGTCGCGTAGCAGAGAACGAAGCTTATGCCGTTTCTCGTATGCTAAAAACAAGCCCACAGAAGATGAACCTTTTGTGCCAATTGATCCGTGGAAAGTCTGTTGAAAAAGCACTCACTGATTTGACTTTTTCTAAAAAGCGTATCGCGAATGATGTAAAAAAAGCGCTGCAATCTGCAATAGCCAACGCTGAAAACAACCATGGCTTGGATGTAGATGAGCTTATCGTTGCGGAAGCGTGGGTCGGTAAAAACCTTACAATGAAACGCGGACGTCCTCGGGCACGTGGTCGCTATGGCCGCATCCTGAAGCCCTTCGCACAGGTAACTATTTTGGTGCGTCAGCCAGCAGTAGAGGAGCAAGCATAATGGGTCAGAAGATCAATCCAATTGGCTTCCGTCTGCAAGTCAACCGTACATGGGACAGTCGCTGGTATGCTAACAAAGCAGACTACGGCGATCTGTTGCTCGAGGATTTGAAGATCCGCGAGTTTATCAAAAAAGAGTGTGAGCAGGCCGGTATTGCTCGGGTTATTATAGAGCGGCCGCACAAGAAATGTCGCGTTACAATTCATTCAGCACGTCCAGGTGTTATTATTGGCAAAAAAGGTGCTGATATCGAAACCCTGCGCAAGAAACTGTCGAACTTAACTGATTCTGAGCTGCACCTTAACATAGTGGAAGTGCGGAAGCCGGAGATGGATGCTCAGCTGGTCGCAGAAAGTGTTGCGCAACAGTTAGAACGCCGTGTTTCCTTCCGTCGTGCAATGAAACGCGCTGTACAAAATGCCATGCGCATGGGTGCTCTTGGCATCCGTATCAACTGCGCTGGTCGCCTCGGTGGTGCAGAGATTGCACGGACGGAGTGGTACCGCGAAGGTCGCGTGCCTTTGCACACATTGCGCGCTGACATTGATTATGCGCGTGCTGAAGGTCTGACAGCGTATGGCATCATTGGCATCAAAGTGATGAT
>DLZA01000154.1:0-10048 GCA_003447515.1 Paracoccaceae bacterium | reverse complement strand
CGCCAGGCTGAAATGCAAGAAGGTGGGCCGTCACGTCCACCTCGCCGGTAGGGAGAAAATAGATGCTATCACCAAAGCGTACTAAATTCCGCAAGGCATTTAAGGGTCGGATTAAGGGCGAAGCTAAGGGCGGTTCTGATCTTAATTTTGGGTCATATGGCCTGAAAACAACAGAACCTGAGCGGATTACTGCGCGTCAGATTGAGGCGGCCCGTCGTGCGATGACCCGCCACATGAAACGTCAGGGCCGTGTGTGGATCCGAATTTTCCCTGATCTGCCAGTAACAAAAAAGCCTACAGAGGTCCGCATGGGTAAAGGTAAAGGTTCTGTAGAATTCTGGGCAGCGAAGGTTAAGCCAGGGCGGATCATGTTTGAAATAGACGGTGTATCTGACGCTGTTGCACGCGAGGCGTTGCGTCTTGCCGCGATGAAGCTGCCAGTGAAGACACGTGTCGTACAGCGCGAAGACTGGTGATTTTAGTCGCCGCGTTAAACAAACGGCAGAGTTAATGTAGAAACCCCCGTCTGAGACCAGACGGGGGTCTTTTGTTGGAGTTGTTATGTGCGCCTGCAATAAGGGCGGATAAGTTGCCGTTTGAGCACCGCTAAGCCTTCTTCGAAGGGACACTTTAGCAAATGAGTTTAATTGCGCAGGCGAAAGGATATGAAACTGGTGTTTGGCCATCAGTTCTTCGGACGCGATGCCGAACGCTTGATCCAGATTTATACAGCATGTGCGTCCAGTTTTTTTATGCTCTCCCATTTTTCGGTCACTACGAAGCTGTCTTGGCCAAACGCAGTTTGCATTGAGCTTGAGTTCGTCATTTCGATCATCCAAGGTAACGATCTGGACAAGTGATGCTAAAACAGATCATTTTGAGATTTAGTTTTTGGTTGGCTTGCTACGGCTTTGAAGAACCAACCGAAGTCTAACGCGCTATTTTGGCAAACTACCGAAGTTAATTTTATATTTGGGCTGGTTTGCGAGAGGGCGCTATTCAGGGCTGTAGGCTGGAAGTGCTCAATGTGCATTTCGCTGTGTTTGAAAAAAAGCTGTGTTGTGTGCTCAAGTCTAGGTTCAAGGCTTTTCCAGAGGAAAATAATAATGTTGAAAGAACTTAGCAGGTAACATGTTAAAATGATAGTGACAGATTTTAGTGACAAGCGCCGGAATGAAAGCTTGATTCTAAACTACTTTATCAAAACATCACTTTATGAATAAGTTTGTTAATATAAAGTCAAAAGAAAAGAGGTCTGAAAATGACAGGCATGCGCAAGGACCCTTTAACAGGACCATCTGCTTGGGTTACGGCAGATTTCCAAAATGACACTAGCTGGCTGCATGTGCTGAATGATGCAGAGCTTGCTGGTATTGATGCTGCGGTTATTAGTGCAAAGGCGGCGAATGTCATTTATCCGTCAATTACAAAAGCTGATGTGGATTTTGGTTTTTTGGAAACAAAGTTGCAGATGTTTAGAGAAGAACTGGAAAATGGACGTGGTTTTTTATTGCTGCGTGGATTGCCAGTGGAACGGTATACTGAGAATGACCTCAAGTTAATTTATTTTGGTATTGGGCTACATTTGGGCGTGCCTGTGGGGCAAAACCCACAGGGTGATTTGCTTGGCAATGTAATGGCTGTTGGTGATCCAACCAAAAAGGAAACACGGGTTTTCCAGACCAATTTATATCTACCTTATCATACTGACCCTTCCGACGTGGTTGGCCTTTTGTGTATACGCAAAGCTAAGAAAGGAGGATTAAGTAGTTTGGTGAGTGTTGCTTCGGTATACAACGAGATTTTGGCGAAGCATAGAGAGCTGCTGGGCTTGTTTTATAAGCAGTATTATTATGCTTATTTGGGTGAGGGAGAGCCAAAATTGACCTCACTTTTTTCCTATAATGCCGGTAAGCTGAGTGCTCGATATCTACGACAGTATATTGAGTTGGGCCATGAACAAATGGGATTGCCGTTGTCGTGTGTGGAGATCGAGGCGCTTAATACATTTGATGCGATCATGCATGATCCAAAGCTGCGGATCGATATGATGCTTGAGCCTGGAGATTTGCAATTTGCCAACAACTACGCCGTGTTGCATTCGCGTACAGATTTTGAGGACTACGCCGAGGAAGCTAAGCGTCGCAAGATGCTGCGATTATGGTTAAAGATGGAAAATGCCCGCACACCTGGGCGTGAATTTCCCGGGCGCAATGGTTTTGATATCGTGAACGCCGTAATGGCCTAGGCTATTTGGGTGTTCATGAAGTAATTTTTGGTTACATATTTTTTAGCTAGGCAAGCTAATAGTATCTGTTGACGTTTAAGTGTTGACCACATTTTTGATGTTTTCGGTGCTTTAAACTCTAAAGCAGATCAGAGGTATTCAGTGGAGCCGTGCTCGGACCTCGTAACCTTCCACGCTGCTTTCCCCTAGCGCCCGCAATGCTTCGAGCCTGTGATAGCCTTCGATCAAAACCCAACCGCCCGTCTTACCTTCCCGAACTTGGATTGGTGTAGTTTGGCCGTTTTCCAAAATGTCTTCAGCTATGGCTTCGACTTTAGCAAGGCGAAGCGTTTTTTTTCGTTTCACTGGGATACGGACATCCGCGATAAGGAACATAGCTTTAATCGGCATAGAGAGACATTGCACGAGGTTACAAGTTTTGACCAGTCCGTTGTGCAAGATTGACAGATCAAATTACACTCTGTTTTGAATTAGCACCGGTTGATCATTGCAAGTCACTTACGAGCAAATGTGACATTGCCTGCTACCGTGTAATGTAAACAGGGCTTTGAGTACGATAGATATTCATTGATTGAATATTGGCGAGATAATGTTTTTAAATAAAACGCTTGAATGGACAGTGGTTAAATATAGCCAAGATAATGCGAATTTATGTGCCAATCGGTTAAGACTTCTCTTCCGCTTATTATCTAGCTGTTAAAGGATTCAGTTTTTACCTGGCGAAAGTAATTAAGTAGAAGTCGTTGAACTGGGACAGTGAGGCACATTAGCGGTTATAATGTTTTTTGAAGATGCCAATGATCAGTTTTGCATAATAATAGACGCAGGCTGCGTGCAAGCTGCTTAGCCTATAAATATGAATCAAGATGCATGAATAATTTTGTACACGAGTATTACTATTTGGCACATTTGGCTTCTGTTTTTATTACGTTGGGCAAGCTGAGATTAATTCGTGTGGATCATGACTTTAAGGTTTAACGACGTATTTTCTGGACGGAGATATTTTTTAATGGCAGGACCATTTGGAAATAATGGAGTGCATGTTCATTAGACTGTTTGCCCTCCGCGTGCCTAAAAAACCAGAGGAGCAATTAATGGCTAAAATCAAATCCCTATTTGTCACACGCTTATATCATGCACCTTTATGTGAACATTCACCTAGCGTTGATATCGCCGAGTTAGAGGCGACCTGTCTCTCCATTGCTGACGATGACGAAGCCGGGCAGGACTGGTGCGAGGAATATGATTTTCCGGGCTACACAAGTTATGCGAGTTTGGATGATCTGCCTTGGCGGTTCCCAATTTTTGCTGATTTGGGAAAGGTACTCGATGTGCATGTTGCTGAGTTTGTTAAGGATTTAGCATTCGACTTGAATGGGCGTAAATTGGTGCTGGACAGTCTGTGGATTAACATTTTACCGACAGGGGGCACGCATTCGGCGCATATTCATCCGCATTCGGTGATTTCGGGAACAACCTACGTTGCTATGCCAGAGGATGCGAGTGCGATTAAGTATGAGGATCCTCGATTGGCGTTTATGATGGCTGCTCCTCCGCGTGTCAAAGATGCTCGCCAGGAAATACGAAACTTCCACTATGTTGCACCAAGGGTTGGGGACGTGTTGTTGTGGGAGAGCTGGTTGCGACATGAGGTTCCAATGAACATGTCAGACAAGGAACGGATTTCGGTGAGTTTCAATTACGCTTGGGCCGAATGAGGTTTGTAGAATCATTGTATCTCTTTTGTGCATCACTGTCGTCTTTTGGCATTATGATTATTGAAGGTCTTTTCATTTTTATGCTAACTTCGAACCGTAAACGTTCATTGTCTTGCAACTTTTGCTGACATCTTCTGTTCTTGATCTTTTTCAGATGTGTTATCAGGTTCGTTCTGAATAACAGTGCCCGAATGATTGCAATGCTACTTTCTAGAGGATTGTTGCGGGACTCAGCTACATTAAAGTAGATTGTTTGCTGAGACCTATTAAAACTCGTATTTTTTTAGAGAGGATGGTGGGCGTTGTATTCCTGCTATGGCGACGCACCAGGGTTTGATCTTATCCTTGTTTGATTAGCTAGATGTTTATGATGTGCGTAATTTCCAGCAGATATGATAGAGAATGCTTTATGTTTAGACGTTTATTTCGTTTGCTGCCAACACTGTTTTTTGCAGCCTGCAGCGTGTCACAATTGCCACCTGTTTCGCACGATGAATTCAGTCGTTTAGAACTAAAAATTTTAGCTTTGGGACCACATGTCAGTGCGGAAGAGGCTGCGAGGGCGGCACGGGTGGCACTTCAATACCCACGCCATTTACGATCACAATATGAGGTAACCGATGGGCCGTTAATTCATAATTCCAAGGTAAACGCGGGGACTCGCCCGCGTGGGTTATGCTGGCACTGGGCCCAAGATATGCAAATGCGGTTAGCTGCAGAGCAGTTTGAAACGCTGGACTTACATCGTGCAATTGCTAATTCAAACCTAGCATTGCGTATTGACCATTCGACGGTTCTGATCAGTGCTGCTGGTGACACTATGTTAAATGCGATAGTGCTAGACCCGTGGCGGTTTGGTGGTTTGCTGTATTTTGGGACACTGGTGGAAGACACGAAATATAAGTGGTTGCCCCAGACAGAAGTGTTGCGCAAACGGGCGGAAAACCAGTTATGAGAATGGTAATAAAGAAGTGTTGCTCATTCCCAGCGAGGAACCTGGTATTTGAAAACCAGAGTGACGAAGCCCGCTAATATTTTTACCAAAATTGAAAAAGCATAATTGAAGGAAGCCATGAGCATTAGGCACGCTAAGCTCTCATCTTAAGGCCTTTTTCGAATGGTCATCTCCAAAAGATGGATTGCTGTTTTTGATAGTTTGACAAGTGAATAAATGGCCCAAAGTTGGCTTTATCTTCTCGCCCATGCGGTATCGCGTTTCTTACACGAACTTTTGAAATTAAGTAATAATAGTATGAGACCTGTTAAAGAGGTCGAATGAATTTATTGGTATTTATTGAACTGTGGTTTGCACCAATTTAAGTTATATTTTGATTTAGTTGGCCTCTGATGAAAGATCTTTGGTTTTACTGATAGGATGATACCCACAATACAGTTATGTGAGCCTCTGGTAGTATTTGTCGGACATTTGACAGCATTTAAAATTTTATGCTGTGTTTGTCCATTAATTGTTTCCTAAACAGGGGTTGCTACTTGTAAACATCAAGCGTATACGCGCCTCTTGTAATGCACTCCATTGGAATCAGTGTGACCATGTTGCTGCGCAGATTGCGTATAATTGGGCACTCCAATGATGTTGAAAAGGAATTGGCATGAAAGCCGAAGAGCTTCGGGGGAAAACCCCAGATGAGTTGCGTGAGCAACTCGTATCACTGAAGAAAGAGGCGTTCAACCTACGCTTCCAAAGTGCTACCAACCAGTTGGAAAACACAGCACGTGTTCGTCAAGTTCGTCGTGAAGTTGCGCGGGTCTCAACAATTCTAAATCAAAAAGCGGCAGACGCCGCGTCAGCCGAGTAAGAGGAGCCTGTATTATGCCGAAGCGTATTTTAAATGGTACAGTGACAAGCGACCAAAATACTCAAACTGTAACAGTTTCTGTGGAGCGGCGGTTTAAACACCCCGTTATGAAGAAAACCATTCGTAAGTCTAAAAAGTATAGGGCGCACGATGCGAATGAACAATTCAAAGTTGGTGATAAAGTTCGCATTCAAGAATGCGCACCAATGTCGAAGACCAAACGCTGGGAGGTTTTGGCCGATTAAGCCAAAATTCCAGTTTATCGAAACCCTGGGGCCTGAACTGCATTTAGGTCCCCAAAGGTCGGAGTATCTACCATGATCCAGATGCAGACCAATCTTGAGGTAGCTGACAACAGCGGCGCGCGTCGTGTTCAGTGTATCAAGGTTCTGGGCGGTTCCCACCGACGCTATGCGTCCGTGGGTGACATTATCGTTGTTTCAGTGAAAGAAGCCATTCCACGCGGTCGCGTGAAAAAAGGTGAAGTTCGCAAGGCAGTGGTTGTGCGTACCGCAAAAGAAGTCCGTCGCGAAGACGGCACAGCAATACGCTTTGATAGTAACGCGGCAGTCCTACTCAACAATGCGGGTGAGCCAGTAGGCACACGCATCTTCGGGCCAGTCGTTCGCGAGCTTCGCTCCAAGAACTTTATGAAGATTATTTCGCTTGCGCCGGAGGTCCTGTAATATGGCTGCTAAGTTGAAAAAAGGTGATAAAGTTATCGTTCTTTCTGGCAAGGACAAGGGCAAGGAGGGTTCTATCAACTCTATTAACCCATCTACTGGAAAAGCGGTTGTTTCTGGCGTCAATATTTCCATTCGCCACCGAGCGCAAACTCAAACATCACAGGGTGGTCGTGTGCCGACGGAAATGCCGATCCAGCTGAGCAACATAGCCTTGATCGATCCGAAGGACGGTGGTCCTACTCGGGTTGGCTTCAAGATGGATGGTGAAAAAAAGGTACGTTTTGCTAAGAAGTCAGGAGAAACGATCGATGGCTAATTACCAACCGCGTCTCAAGGCAGCGTATAGGGATACGATCCGAGCTGCCATGAAAGAAGAATTTAGCTATACTAATGACATGATGATCCCAAAGCTCGAGAAAATCGTGCTCAATATGGGTGTCGGCGAAGCTGTAAATGATTCAAAGAAAATCCGTTCGGCTGTTGCCGATATGGCGGCCATTACCGGTCAACAGCCGGTCATCACCAAAGCAAAGAAATCTATTGCTGGGTTCCGTGTTCGTGAAGACATGCCGTTGGGTGTGAAGGTCACGCTCCGAGGCGACCAAATGTATGAGTTTTTGGATCGTTTGGTGACCGTAGCGATGCCGCGTATTCGCGACTTTCGCGGCGTACCGGCCAAAAGCTTTGATGGTCGCGGTAATTACGCCATGGGTCTGAAAGAGCACATCGTATTCCCAGAAATCGACTATGATAAAGTAGACGTGATGTGGGGCATGGATATTGCGTTTAACACAAATGCAAACACAGATGCGGAAGCGAAAAGTCTGTTGGCGCACTTCAATGTGCCTTTCATGAATTGATCGCGTAGGAGGAAAGAACATGGCTAAAAAAGCAATGGTTCAACGTGAAGTTAAGCGTCAAAAGCTGGTAGAGAAGTATGCTGCCAAGCGCGCTGCGTTGAAAGAAATAGCAACAAACTTGGACCTTTCGATGGAAGAGCGTTTCAAAGCCCGGCTAAAGTTGGCGGGACTTCCACGCAATTCTTCGGCTACCCGCCTGCACAACCGTTGTCAGGTCACTGGTCGTCCTAAGGCCTACTACCGTAAAATGAAAATGTCTCGTATCGCGTTGCGCCAATTGGCGTCTGACGGTCAGATCCCTGGCATGGTTAAATCGAGCTGGTAAGGAGAGAAATTTATGAACGATCCTATCGGTGATATGCTCACAAGGATTCGCAATGCGCAGTTGCGCGGCAAGTCCACGGTTAAAACGCCAGCATCAAAACTGCGTGGTTGGGTTTTGGACGTACTCCAGAACGAAGGCTACATCCGAGGCTATGAGGCTGGCACGGGTGGTAACGGGCACCCAGAGTTAGAAATTTCTTTGAAATATTTTGACGGGGACCCCGTAATTAAAGAATTGAAGCGGGTGTCGACACCTGGCCGTCGCGTTTACGCGGGTGCCAAGGACATTCCAACGGTTCGTCAAGGTCTTGGTGTTTCCATCGTATCAACACCGCAAGGTGTCATGTCAGATGCACAAGCGCGCGCAGCCAATGTTGGTGGCGAAGTCTTGTGCACAATCTTCTAAGGGGTGTCTAATGTCTCGTATTGGTAAACGACCGGTCGAGCTGCCCAGTGGCGTCACAGCTACTGTGTCTGGTCAGACCGTAGAAGTAAAAGGCCCAAAAGGTGTTCGTACCTTTACGGCAACAGACGACGTAACGTTGTCTGTTAGTGAAAATATTGTGGAAGTGAAACCACGCGGCTTGTCCAAGCGCGCGCGTCAGCAGTGGGGCATGTCCCGTACCCAAATTGGTAATTGTGTCACAGGTGTTACTGAAGGCTTCAAGAAGGAGCTGGAAATTAACGGTGTTGGGTATCGTGCAAATATGCAGGGAAATGTCCTGAAACTTGCATTGGGCCTGTCTCATGATGTTGAATACCGAGTTCCAGATGGCATCACTGTAACTGCACCAAAACCAACAGAAATTATTGTGGAAGGCATTGATCAACAAGTGGTTGGTCAAGTTGCAGCAAACATCCGTCAGTACCGCAAGCCAGAGCCCTACAAGGGCAAAGGCATCAAGTACAAGGATGAATACATCTTCCGCAAAGAAGGTAAGAAAAAGTAAGGAGCGACATCATGGCTATGAGCAAGAGAAATCTGTTCCTGAAGCGCCGTATGCGCAACCGGAGCAAAATACGGAAGGTGGCTGCTGGCCGTCCGCGTTTGAGCGTACATCGTTCGAACAAGAATATCAGCGTGCAGTTGATTGATGACGTGAATGGCATCACACTGGCCGCTGCATCTTCTTTGGAAAAAGGCCTGGGTGTGATTGGCAAGAATAATCTTGAAGCATCCTCGAAAGTCGGCGCAGCGCTTGCAGAACGTGCTAAGAAAGCCGGCATTGATGTTTGTTATTTCGATCGTGGCGGGTTTCTGTTCCACGGCAAGGTCAAGGCATTGGCTGATGCAGCCCGCGAAGGTGGACTGAAGTTTTAATACGGTAGACGGCCTTAGTGGGCCGTCTCGATGATCTGGGGTCGTAAGACCACCTAGATTGGATTTATCGGGTTAAGGCCCATATTAGTGGAGGCCTTTGATGGCTAGAGACGACAACCGTGGTGGTGGCAGACGCGACCGTGACGAGGCACCAGAATTTCAGGACCGTTTGGTTGCAATTAACCGTGTATCGAAAACAGTAAAAGGCGGTAAACGCTTTGGTTTTGCAGCTCTTGTTGTCGTTGGAGATCAAAAGGGCCGCGTTGGTTTTGGAAAAGGTAAAGCAAAGGAAGTGCCTGAGGCAATTCGTAAAGCTACCGAGGCCGCAAAACGTAAAATGATACGTGTCCCGCTACGGGAGGGCCGTACACTGCACCACGACGTTAAGGGCCGCCATGGTGCTGGTAAAGTAGTGATGCGGACAGCTCCACAAGGTACCGGTATTATCGCTGGTGGTCCAATGCGTGCAGTTTTCGAAATGTTAGGTGTTCAGGATGTTGTATCTAAGTCGATTGGTTCTGCAAACCCGTACAATATGATCCGTGCAACGATGGACGGTCTTACAAAAGAAGCCAGTCCTCGAAATGTTGCTCAGCGCCGTGGCAAGAAGGTGTCTGACATCTTGCCAAAAGTTAGTGCGCCAGCTGAAGCACCGACAGAACCAACGTCTGAGGAGGCTTAATACATGGCTAAAACAATCGTTATAAAACAGATTGGCTCTCCGATCCGTCGTCCAAAAGATCAGCGTCAAACTCTTGTTGGCTTGGGTCTAAACAAGATGCACAAAACACGCGAGCTAGAAGACACACCTTCTGTACGGGGCATGATCAACAAGATCCCGCACATGGTAGAGATCATTGAAGAAAAGGGTTGAGCTCAAACTGGGCTTTATGAATTATTAATTCAAAAAAGACAGTAACAACGGGAATGGCCTCCTTACGGGGGCATCTCCCTTTAAGAAATCTTAGGTTGTTTGAAAAGTCTTTAGCCCTAGCGGCAAAAAATATTTGAACAAATATTAATGCTGTCGCGATGCAAACTTGAACAAAAAAATAGCTTGAGCGAGGCTTCTTG
>DLZA01000230.1 GCA_003447515.1 Paracoccaceae bacterium | reverse complement strand
CATAATGTTCTACATTTGTGCTATATTTGCAATCTAAAAATGAGAACATTTGTGAACAAATGGTCAACCCACTGAAATAAAAGGAATAGCTTTGTCCCGTTCCATCAAATATAGAAGGGTTCGGGCTGCGACTCCCCTCTCAGATTGTAGATTTGGATCGGTGGACAGTAATAAACGTGCATCATCCTGCGCTGTTTTCATCAAATCATTTTGATTTTCGATATCCGCGATGTGAAACCTCGGTAGACCCGACTGCGCGACGCCCAAGATATCACCAGCGCCGCGGATTTTTAAATCTTCTTCAGCAATTTTAAACCCATCATTTGTTTCACGCATGGTTTTTAGGCGTCTTTCGGCAGTTTTCCCAAGTTTGTGATACATCAACAAACAGGTAGATTTTTCACACCCCCGCCCAACTCGCCCACGCAATTGGTGCAATTGCGCTAGGCCAAAAGTTTCGGCCTGTTCAATAACCATTATGGAAGCAGTTCGAACATTGACTCCTACTTCGATCACAGTGGTCGCAACTAGAACTTTCGTTTTACCGGAGATAAAGTTTGCCATTGCTGCGTCTTTGTCGATGGGTGGTAGCTGCCCATGAACTAGGCCAACGTTCTCCTCGCCTAAAGCCAGTCGCAATACTTTATACCTTTCGTCAACTGCAGCCCAATCTTTGGTTTCGCTTTCGTCGATCAACGGGCAAACCCAGTAGGCTTGCCTTCCTTGTGCAATTGATGTCTTTAAACGGTCGATTACTTGTTTTAGTCTGCTTTGCGATACCAAAACGGTTTCAATTGGTTTACGGCCAGCAGGTTTTTCATCAAGGATGGACACATCCATATCGCCATAATTAGCGAGCTCTAATGAACGTGGGATTGGAGTCGCAGTCATCACAAGAACATCTACCGCGTCGCCTTTCGACCCAAGATCGAGCCTCTGGCGTACGCCAAAACGATGTTGCTCATCAATCACAGCGAGACGGAGGTCCTTGAATTCAACATCTGGTTGAAACACTGCATGAGTACCAACTAGGATCTGAATTTTACCATCCGCTAAGGCAGCTAATTTTGTGCGCCGCTCATTTGCGGTATCCCGGCCTGTGAGAATTTCAAGCTCAAGGGTTAACTCAAAAGCTGTTGGTTGCAATACTTCTAAATGCTGGCGAGCAAGAACCTCAGTCGGGGCCATCAAAACACCTTGTCCACCGGCCTCAACTGCGGCCAGAAGTGCGATCAAAGCGACAAGTGTCTTCCCAGAACCTACGTCCCCTTGCAGCAATCGGTTCATACGGCAGGGTGCTGCCATGTCCAACGTAATTTCCTCAAATACACGCAGCTGCGCAGCTGTCGCTGAAAAAGGCATCATGTTCAATGCCTTATTGCGTAGCATTCCATCACCTTTTGTTATAACACCTTTTTTGTTGCGTGCGAAATTTCGAGCCAAGGCTAGTGCTAATTGATGGGCTAACAGTTCATCATAGGCCAAACGCCTCAGCGCGGGACTGTCAGGGCTCAAGTCACTTCTTTTTTCGGGGTTATGGGCGACACTTAATGCTGTTTTCCAAGTAGGCCATCGATACTTTTTCAGCAAACTGGGTTCAATCCATTCAGTCATTTCACAGGCGTGTTCCAAAGCGCTTTTACTGGCTTTAGCAATCTGTTTCTGTGTTAAGCCATGTGTAAGTGGATACAGTGGTTCATTTTGGGGGATCTGATTAGCGGCTAACCCTGGGTCAAGTATGTAATCAGGATGCACCATTTGTGCTGTTCCATCGAACAATTCTAACTTTCCTGAAATGACACGTTTTTTTCCAGTCGGAAGTTGATTGCGCAGCCAATCGGAGCGCGCATGAAAAAATACTAACTCAAAACTAATTAAAGCATCTTGGACTGTTACGCGATATGGGCGGCCTTTAATTGCATTGGGTTTATGCATACCAACCATAACTTCAACAGTGATTACCGCCGGAGGTTGAATATCAAAAACACTTTCTGTTATTTGACGATTGATCAAGCCATGTGGCAATATAAACAATAAGTCTCGTGGTCGTGTGACGCCCATCTTTTTGAAATTTTGGGCTGTTTTGGGGCCAATGCCGTTAAGTACAAGCAAATCAGCAAACAACGGAAATAGAATTTCTGGGCGACCACTCATGGATTAATCAGTGCGAGCCAGTCGTCCTCAGATAACAATCTCACGCCAAGACTCTTAGCCTTTTTCGCTTTGCTCCCTGCCCCTGGCCCAACTACAACAATGTCAGTCTTTACTGAAACAGAACCAGATACTTTGGCTCCGAGAGCTTCAGCGCGTGCTTTGGCTTCGGCACGTGTCATATTGACAAGCGTTCCGGTAAACACAATCGTTTGGCCGTAAAATGCACTGTCTGACGTGCGAGAGACTACTTCGTTTTGAACATCCAGTTCGCGAACCAAACGTTCAATCGCTTCGCGTGTTTTTCGGGTATTAAACGCGTCTACTAACGCTGTTGCCATCACTTTTCCTACGCCGTCAATGTTGTTTAGATCATCCCAAACAGATCCAGACTTTTCAGCCGCGTCCAGCATAGCCGTGAAAAACGAGTCCCAACTGCAGTAATGATTTGCAATCATTGCGCTACTGGTTTCACCAACATGGCGAATACCCAGGGCAAAGATTAGGCGACTGAGTCGAATTTTTCGTTTGCGATTGATAGCAGCAAATAAATTATTGGTTGAAGTTTGGCCAAATCCGGTACGGTTTTTCAGTTTTGTGATTGAATTGGCCGCATCACGGCGTTCAAGTGTAAATATATCTGCTGGCTCTTTAATCGGCAGTGTGTCGTCATCAAAGAACAATGCGATCTGTTTCGAACCGATCCCATCAATATCAAACGCTGCGCGCGAGATGAAATGCTTCAACTTTTCGATGGCTTGTGCCGGACAGACTAGGCCACCTGAACAATATGATACGCTGTCACCTTCTTCTCGGACGACATCAGATCCACAATCAGGACAGGTTTGAGGAAACACAAAGCGTTGACTTTTGGGGCTACGTTGGCTGATGTCAACATCGCGGACTTTGGGAATAACGTCGCCCGCGCGAAAGATTTCTACCCAGTCACCGATGCGTAAATCACGTCCGCCACGAATGGGGTTACCTCTGCTATCGCGTCCTGCAATGTAATCCGAATTGTGTAACGTTGCGTTCGAAACAACAACTCCGCCGACCGTGACAGGTTTCAAACGAGCAACTGGGGATATTGCACCGGTACGCCCAATTTGAATTTCGATTGCTTCTAATCTGGTATAAGCTATTTCCGCTGGAAACTTATGTGCAATGGCCCAACGCGGTGTAGTGGATCGATACCCGAGTCGAGCCTGAAAAGAGAGATCGTCTACCTTGTAAACTACGCCATCAATGTCATAATCCAATATTGCCCTGTGTGCTTTAATTTCAGCGTACTGGTCCAAAAGTGTTTGGATACTTTTATGCCGACGCGTCAACGGGTTTGTCTTAAAACCAAATGATTTGAGCTGCTCGATTGCTTTATATTGAGTTTTGGCAAGAGGTTCGGAGGTTGTACCCCAGGCGTAGGCAAAGAATAATAAAGGGCGCGATTTGGTTATTTCGGGGTTGATTTGGCGAAGAGAGCCTGCAGCGGCATTGCGTGGGTTAGCAAATATTTTGCCCCCTTTTGAGATTTGAGTTTTGTTAAGGGCTTCGAAATCTGCATGGCTCATGTAAACCTCGCCTCGAACCTCAAGCACTGTTGGCGCACCAGAAATCTGTTTTGGGACATCTTTAATTGTTTGGGCGTTGGCGGTCACATTTTCACCGACTTGACCATCACCACGCGTTGCTGCTTGAACTAATTTCCCACTTTCATAACGCAACGACAATGAAAGCCCGTCAATTTTAGGTTCAGCCGTAAACGCGAGTGGTTCAGCGTCACTTAATCCCAGATATTTGCGTATACGATTCACAAATTCGGTAACATCTTTGTCATTAAATGCATTTCCAAGTGACAACATGCGGATCTCATGATGCACTTTTGTGAAAGCGGAGGAAGCAGGTGCACCTACTCGCTCGCTTGGACTATTGGTTCGTTTCAGGAGAGGAAATAAAGATTCGATTGCAACATTCCTGCGCTTTAGCGCATCGTATTCTGCGTCAGATAACGTTGGTGCATCTTCTTCGTGGTAAGCAGAGTCAGCTTTTGTCAAAACTTTAGCCAAACGTTCTAACTCTGAATTTGCCTCTTGTTCTGTCAATTCTGATGGTTGGCGCTGCGTTGACATTCTTGATACCTATGCTGTCACTTTGTGACATTTTATTGGCGAATGTTAGAATGGTCTAGAAGGCAATTAGCTCA
>DLZA01000407.1 GCA_003447515.1 Paracoccaceae bacterium | reverse complement strand
TGGCGCGATCGTGTCACCGACGTCATAATCTCTGGGCCAGTTTCGGCTGAACAACTTGGACGTTTTGCAGATGAATTCTCCGCCCGCCTTTTTCGTGTAGGCATAACTCGTACAACTATTAGAGGGGTTTCAGCGCAAGAAATTATCATAAACGCACCTGAAATCTCACTCATTCGCAACGATGTCACATTGCAACAAATCGCCTCTGCCATCGCGGAGGAGGCGGAAGCAGATCCCGCAGGCGATGTTGCAGGAGGGGCTGCCCGTGTTCGCACTGGAATCGAAAAACGCACTGCTGATCAGATCCAACAAATCATTGTGCGCTCCAATCCTGATGGTTCCAAACTGCGGGTGGGTGATGTGGCGAACGTAACTGTCGAAGGCGTTGACCGCAAACGCAGCTACTTTGTTGGTGACTACCCCGCCATTTCTATCCGGGTAGACCGTTCTAATCAGGGCGATGCCATAAGTATGCAAAACCAGGTTCAAGACGTCGCAACAGAAATGCAGCCGACCCTGCCCGAGGGCGTCACTATCGAACTAATTCGTACTCGAGCACAATCCATTACAGATCGCCTAAACATCTTAGTAGACAACGGTCTAATGGGTCTAGGCCTTGTGGTTTTGCTGCTGTTCATATTCCTAAACGCCCGCACTGCATTCTGGGTCGCTGCAGGCATACCCGTGGCTATGTTTGCTGCCGTCGGTTTGATGTATGCCGCAGGCCTTACCATCAACATGGTCTCGCTATTTGGACTGATCATTACCCTTGGCATCGTCGTCGATGACGCCATCGTCGTGGGTGAGCACGCTGATTTCCGTGCAAGAAAATTAGGTGAAGATCCTGTCAGTGCCGCTGAAAATGCCGCAATCCGGATGGCCCCGCCTGTGTTCTCTGCGACCATCACTACCGTCATTGCTTTCTTTGGTCTCGTTGCTATTGGAGGGAGCTTTGGTTCACTCATAATGGATATTCCCTTCACCGTGATCGCCGTATTGATTGCCTCCCTTTTGGAATGCTTCATCATCCTGCCCAACCACATGTCTCACGCACTGCATGCCATCAAATCCAAACACTGGTATGATTGGCCGTCCGAAACATTCAACAAAGGGTTTGATTGGTTCAAACACAAAGTCTTTCGCAAATTGATGGGGTGGGTACTAGTATTCCGTTATCCCGTACTTGCAGGGGTCACCGCCCTTTTGACCACCCAGGCCGCGTTGTTCATATCAGGCGACGTGCGCTGGCGGTTCTTCAACGCGCCTGAACGCGCTTCTATTTCTGGCAATATCGCCATGCTGTCAGGAGCAACTCGCGACGAAACTCTTGAAATGGTACGCGAATTACAACGCGCCGTCGCAGACACCGCAAAGAATTACGAAAAAGAGTATGGTAAAAACCCGGTAACCTACGTCCTGGCCGAAGTTGGTGGCAACACAGGCCGTTCCCTCGCAGGATCTGACACTAAAGACCAAGACCAGCTGGGCTCCATAGCCATAGAACTTATCGACGCTGATAGCCGTCCCTACACATCACACGAATTGGTGGCTGCCATACAGGATAACGTGCGAAAGCACCCTTTGCTTGAAACCGTTAGCTTTCGTGGATGGAGTTCTGGCCCAGGTGGAGATAGCATGGACATTCAGATCTATGGTGCAGATGCTGATACGCTCAAGACCGCCTCCGAAGCGCTCAAGACCGCCGTCGCTCAATACCCCGAAGTTTCCGCAGTAGAGGACAACCTAGCCTACGATAAAGAGGAATTCGTCCTCGAGCTCACCCCGCAAGGACGATCCCTAGGCTTCACCATCGACGACGTCGGCCGCGAATTGCGCAATCGCCTCAACGGGATCGAGGCGGCAACATTTCCCGATGGTATCCGTACCGCCAAAGTAACTGTGCGGCTGCCCGAAAATGAACTCGCCGCAGACTTCTTACAAAAAACCCGCCTGCGTACAACTTCTGGAACATACGTCCCACTCACCGACATAGTCAGTATTGAAACAACACTTGGGTTTTCTACTGTACGCCGCGAAAACGGCATCCGCTTAATATCTGTCACCGGGGACATATCCGAGGACAATGCCGACCGAGCTACTTTCATTGAAGACCAATTGCGCACCGTTATTATGCCCCAAATTGCCTCCGACTTGGGTATTGAATGGCGCATGTCCGGCCTTGCAGAACAAGAGGAGCAGTTCCTCTCCGATGCCTTTCTTGGGTTCTCACTCTGTATGCTTGGCATCTACCTCACACTCACGTGGATCTTTGCCAGTTGGACCCGCCCATTGGTCGTCATGGCAGTCATTCCCTTCGGTATGATTGGAACTATTTATGGCCACCATGCGTGGGACGTGCCGTTATCTATCTTCTCTGTGGTGGGCCTTATTGGCATGTCCGGCATTATCATCAATGACAGTATCGTTCTGGTGACTACTGTCGATGAATACTCGAAAACCCGCGGCTTATTTCCCGCCATTGTGGATGCTGCAACAGACCGCCTGAGACCTGTCCTGCTGACCACACTCACAACAGTCCTTGGACTAACACCACTTCTCTATGAAGGTTCTCGCCAAGCCGAGTTTCTAAAACCAACCGTCATCACACTCTGCTATGGCCTTGGTGTCGGCCTCTTCATTGTATTACTCGTCGTGCCATCTCTGCTGATCGTACAAAAAGACGTGGGCAACCTATTCACCAGCTACCGCCGAGCGGCATTAGGTCACCACAAAGCCATCGGTCAACGGATCATCCTTCTTGTCGCCTCTGCCGCTGCACTCGTTTTGCTAGTTGCCACCGTCGGCATCCGCATCGCCACCGACGCAGCACCTACATGGATCACATCCCTCCAAATCGGTCCTCTCACTAAAATGTCCGCCACGATGCAATCCCTTACCGTGCTTTCACTTGGCCTAATCTTCGCCCTGCTGATAGCGTTATTAAGCGCCATGATCGTCAACTGGCGCAGCCACAGTCACAAGACTTAACCGACATTAAACACCAAGGTTAAACCACCCATTTCTTAAAAAAGCTGGATCACACGCCACATAGTTAAACCCTCACAAGTTTAAGGACATAAGCGAACTTATGGATCTGGAGAAAATCAAGCCTGCAAATGCATCAAGCGTCCCGTAACCAGACCTCAGGCGCCGCACGCGCGGTCATGAACCCATTTACGGGGTGTTCCACATCCGCCTTACCAATCGCGATGCCCGCAAACAACATCTCCTTTGCAGGCATCCCCACAAATTTTGATACAAATTTATGCTGTACGGACCAACACTCCTGGGAACAAGACGCCAGTCCAGCCTCCTCCAGTAACAAGGTTACCGTCGCCATATAACCACCAAGATCCGTCCACTGTGCAGTCACCATATCAATGTCTACTGCTACAAAAACTGCCATAGGTGCACCAAAAAACTGATAGTTATTCGCAAACCACTCCAAACGCGCCATTTTATCCTCACGCGGAATACCCAGTCGCGCATACATCTCCTCTCCCACCGCAAACCGCTGCGTGCGATAAGGCTCTTTCAACGGTGATGGATACACAGGATACTCTGGCGTATCCACTAACCCTTTTGCGACCCGCTCCGCTATCCCAGCTTTGAAGGTGTCCATTCGCTTCCCATGCAATAGATAAATTCTCCAAGGCTGCACATTTCCACCCGAAGCAGCACGGCTGGCCTTCACTAGCACATCACGCACAAAATCAGCATCAATCGCATCGCTCAAAAATGCCCTGCAAGACCGTCGCGCTGCCACAGCTTCCGCAACACTCATGCTGTTAACTCTTTCACAGCGCTCACTATCATCTCCAAACATGGTCCATCGCTAAAACGATGGTCCGCTCCCTTCACAAAGGTCAACTGCAAATCCTCACAGGTCACATGCCCCACAATCCGCAAAGGAACTGACATCTCGACATCTACATCTGCAGTTCCATGCAATAAACGCACAGGAAACGGCAAATCGAGTGGCTCACGCAACACCAACTGCTTCCGCCCGTCCTCAATCAATTTCTGCGTGATTATGTAAGGCTCATCATCATAGCCTGAGCGCAATTCGACATGTCCCGAACATAGTAATTCGTTCTTCTGCGACTCCAAAAACCCATTCCACATACTGTCCTCAGTGAAATCAGGAGCCGATGCGACCCCGACCAATCCCGCCATTCTCTTCGGTCGCGCCCGCGCACAAAGCAGCGAGATCCACCCCCCCATCGAAGAGCCAACCAGAACCTGCGGTCCTTTTGTTAGTTCATCAAGCACAGCAATCGCATCATCGCTCCACTCCCCAATACACCCATCTGTGAACTCTTCAGATGAGCTACCATGACCAGAATAATCGAACCGTAAAAAAGCGCGCCCTGCGCGCTTTGCCCAATTCTCTAAAAACACTGCCTTCGTGCCTTCCATGTCAGACCTAAACCCACCAAGAAACAAAACACCTGGCCCATCACCCTCTGTCTTTCGATACGCGATCTGCCGTCCATTCGCTAAAAGATATTCCATGCTAAACCTCTATCCATTCGCCAGGATCCAAACCTTCCAATGTCCAATCTCCTATGGAAAATCTAATTAGTCGCAGACAAGGATGGCCAACAGCCGCTACCATCCGCCGTACCTGTCGGTTGCGACCTTCGCGGATCGTGATAGAGAGCCAGCAATCCTTTATCGACTTGCGGACGCGGACGGGTGGGTCACGCTCCCATAGTCCCTGCGGGGTATCCATCAGTAATACATCCGCAGGCTTAGTGCGCCCATCCTTTAGATCAACTCCTGTCCGTAAAACTGCTAGTGCGACCTCACAAGGCACCCTCTCAACCAAAACCCAATAAGTTTTGGGCCACTTAAACTTTGGCGAAGCGATCCTATTTTGCAGCGCTCCATCATCAGTCAAAACCAACAATCCCTCGCTATCACGATCCAACCGCCCCGCCGCGTAAACGTTCTTCACAGTAACGAGGTCTCGCAGGGACTTATGCCCCCCTTCGCTGGTAAATTGCGATAGAACATTCATGGGTTTATTCAGCAGGATCGTGGTCATACACCTTACTGACGCAATCGCACCCTCTACACAAACAAAAACCGCGTTCGTGCCCAAACACCAACGCGGTTAACTTTGCCTTGTCCCTTGGAATTTATCCGCTGACGTAGGCCATGTTAGACGGGCGGAAGAATACTTTTTGGTTGTGCAGATTTCCCATAAGTTCGTGAATTTTCCGCACGGAATTATCCAGCCTTGCCACCGCATCATAACCCGTTTTAGGCGCAGCACTGTTGGCTGCAACTTTCATACGTTTCATTGACAAGTCTTTTTTGTGAAACCGCAAAGCGTTCTCGATAACTTCAATGTCCTCGATCGAAAGCAAAAAAGATGTGTTAGGCTTGTACATGGCAGTCTCCCAAATGTTCTATACAGACCTCCAAATAGCATCATCAACTAAATTGTCAATAAAATTCAATTAAAACAATAGCATGCGATGGTATATGTACGCCATTGCATACAATGGAAAAACATTTACACACGCTTATGCGTTGCTAAATATACCCCAGCGCCTGCAAAACCAAACCCAAGCCAAGCCCAGAATGGCATCTCCTCACCAAGCACAAACCACGCCATAATAGCGGCCACTGGAGGTACTAGAAACAACTGCGCCGAGACCTTAGACACCTCTCCAGCACGAACCATTGCTAACAATAGACCGATAGCAATAACCGAATTTCCAATCACCAAATAGGCAAGCGCACCAACAAACGACCATGTCCACTGCACGTCTGTCACATCCTCCAGCAACAAAAACGGAAGTAAACAAATCAGCCCTGCGCCATAACCAATCAAGTTCGCAGTTACAGGATGATGTGAAAGACCAAAGCGCTTTTCCCAGAGAGTGCCAGCCACCATGCCAAACATCCCCACAGTCGTAAAAACATAGCCAACTAACGGCGTCGGTCCCACATTCATCCTAGCAAGTATAACAACCGCCGAACCAATCAGCGCAAGAACTAACCCAAACCATTGAACCAACCCCACGTGCTCCCCAGCCCACCGCGGCGCAATAAACGCTACCGCAATCGGCTGCATTGACATAATAAGAGCCGAAGTACCCGCTGGAATGCCATTCACAAACCCCAAATAGTTCAGCCCAAAATACACTGTCTGGATCATCACACCAACGAAAGCTAAATGACCCCATTCCACCCATGTTTTGGGCAAAGGTGGACGCATTATCAGAAACAATATACCCATGATCAGCACCACAAATCCAAACCGTATTGCTAGTAAAGTCATTGGTGGTGCATGGCGTAAACCAATCTTCGCCACCGTATAGCCACCTGCCCAAAGCAGGAGAAAAATCATGGGCGCAAGAACCAGCCAAAGGGGTTTTCTATCAGACATGGGCGCACTGTTAGGAAGTTTGCAGGTTAGCACAACCATCAATTTGTCCTTTTGCGGAATGCACCACACGCTTACTTTTGGACAAAACGATTGAAATTATTTCATCAGACGTTGTTAGGTGAAATCTGTATAATTTTTAGCGGCAAACCTATCAACCAACACTCATCCGAAAAGGAGCTTGTTCATCTTGTCACGCTCATGTTGACAACGCCTCAGCAAAAGATCAAAACGTCGAAGTAATAACCGCAACCGGACGTTTCGTAGGCGTCAAAACGATGGAAGAGCCCTCAGATGGCCAAAGTGACACTCACCCTTCCCGATGGCGCACAGCGTACATATGCAGCAGGCATCACTGGCGCAGAAGTTGCCGCTGATATCAGCAAATCTCTGGCCAAGTCAGCGTTCTCTTGTTCTGTAGACGGCGAACACCGCGACCTGTCCCGCGTCATCAACTCAGATTGTAGTTTTGAAATCCACACAATCAAGGACGATGCCCAAGCGCTTGAGTTGATCCGCCATGACTGCGCTCACATAATGGCCCGAGCAGTTCAAGAAATTTGGCCAGACGTCAAAGTCACCATAGGCCCGGTCATCAAAGACGGCTGGTATTACGACTTTGACCGCACTGAACCCTTCACCCCCGAAGACCTCGGTCTTATTGAAAAAAAGATGCGTGAAATCATAAATAAACGCGAACCCGTCACAACTGAGGTTTGGGACCGCGACCGCGCTGTCGAATTCTATCAACACGCTAACGAGCCCTACAAATTAGAACTCATCTCCGCAATACCAGGTAACGAGCCACTGCGCATGTACTGGCACGGAGATTGGCAAGATCTGTGCCGTGGCCCACACTTACAACATACGGGCCAAGTACCTGGCGACAGTTTCAGACTTATGTCAGTTGCAGGCGCATACTGGCGTGGAAATTCCAACAATGCCATGTTGCAGCGCATCTACGGCGTGGCGTTTAAAAACAAAAACGACCTAAAAGCTCACCTCTTGATGTTGGAAGAGGCAGCTAAACGTGACCACCGGAAACTAGGTCGTGAAATGAATCTATTCCACATGCAAGAAGAGGCTCCCGGTCAAATCTTTTGGCACCCAAACGGCTGGCAGATATATACGAACCTCATGGATTATATGCGCCGCATGCAAACACGTGATGGCTACCGCGAGGTCAATACCCCAGAAGTGATCGAACGTAAACTTTGGGAAGCTTCGGGACACTGGGATAAGTACCAAGAGAACATGTTCATTGTGGAAGTGGACGAGGATCACGCCCGTGAGAAAGCGATCAATGCACTGAAACCAATGAACTGTCCCGGCCACGTGCAAGTTTTCAACCAAGGCCTAAAATCCTATCGCGATTTACCCTTGCGGCTTTGCGAATTTGGATCGTGTCATCGGTACGAGCCTTCAGGAGCATTGCATGGCATAATGCGCGTACGTGGGTTTACACAGGATGATGGCCATATCTTTTGTAGTATGGATCAAATTGAATCTGAGACAAAAAAATTCATTTCATTCCTCGCAACAGTATATGCTCATCTAGGATTTGAAAACTGGACGGTGAAGCTCTCAACCCG
>DLZA01000220.1:1485-10185 GCA_003447515.1 Paracoccaceae bacterium | reverse complement strand
CGTAATACTGCCATAGAAAAAGCTCAAGCTATGGCTCGTGAGTGCATGAACATTGGTTATACGAAGTGTGGCGATTGAAGGGTTAGACTGCAGACATTACTTTCAGCTTGTCACTACGTTTGTACCTACAGCCAAAACATATGACTTAGTAATCTTGTTGGAATATTATAACTTAAATAATTGTAATTAAATATTTAATTGAGATACAGGGAGAAATTATATGAGTTAAAAATCAGAGTTGGCGGGAGTTCAAATCTCACCGGCAGCACCGAAAGGCCTCCTTTTTCACAAAACATTGCTATAATATGCCAACTTGTTTTAAATGTAGTGATCGTGCGAATTGTTGGAACAGACAATTGCCACTTAAACAAATTTGAGAATCTTTTATAAAATATGAAAAAAATTTCCTGGGACGATGAAAACAGTCCCATTCTGATTCTAAACAACATGAAGCAGGCACAATTGCGCGAGGGTGTCCCATCGCAGAAAGTGCGCGCAGATCGAATCAGCCGTGTTATTGCTTTGTTACTCGACAATCGGGTTAATTTTCAGAATACATTGATAGCAGATTACGGCCACAGGTCTCGGGATCTGACAGATATCGCCGATATAGCATCGACAATTAATGAGCTGCATTACGCACGAGCCAACTTAAAATCTTGGATTCGACCATTTCAGAAAACGCTTGAATTTCCCCTCAAATTTCTTGGCGCCAAAGGTCAAGTTCAATATCAGCCTAAAGGTGTCGTCGGCGTAATGTCGCCTTGGAATTTCCCACTCAATCTGGCGTTTGCGCCACTTGCAGGTGTTCTAGCCGCTGGAAACCGGGCTATGATCAAGCCGTCAGAGTTTACTCCCGAAACATCTACATTGATGGCGCAACTTGTGGCTGAACGCTTTGACGCTGATGAATTGCATGTCATCACAGGCGGTCCCAAAGTCGGTGCGGCATTCTCAGCTCTACCTTTCGATCATCTTTTATTTACTGGATCGACCTCTGTCGGACGGCAAGTAATGCGAGCCGCTGCTGATAATCTTGTGCCAGTCACTCTCGAACTTGGCGGTAAGTCTCCTGTTATCATCGGAGCGTCGGCAGATCCTCGAAAAGCGGCAACTGGCATCATGCACGGCAAAGTCCTCAATGCTGGTCAGATTTGTATTGCACCTGACTATGTACTGCTCGTTAACAGTCAAAAAAAAGCGTTTGTTGATGGCGCTCGTGACGCTATTGCGAAAATGTTCCCTTCCGGCTTGAAGCACAATGATGACTATACTTCGCTCTTGGGGAAACACCATTACGATAGGCTGCAAGCCCACCTTGAAGACGCACGTAAAAACGGTGCTGAAATCATTGAAATTAATCCCAAAAATGAGGACTTTTCAAAGCAGGAAGGGCATAAGCTGCCTCCAATTCTAATTCTTGGTGCCAAGAACAGCATGAGCGTAATGCAAGAAGAAATTTTTGGCCCACTTTTGCCAGTGTGCATTGTAAGCGATACTGCTGCGGCTGTCGATTATGTGAACGCCCAACCACGCCCATTAGCTCTTTATTTCTTTGGCAAGTCTTCGGTCGAGGAACAGTTCGTTCTTGATAACACCACTTCGGGTGGCGTGACTGTCAACGATACGATAATGCATATCTCCCAAAATGATTTGCCATTTGGTGGAGTTGGGCCGTCTGGCATGGGGCGCTATCACGGACATAGCGGATTTCTGGAGTTTAGTCACCACAAAGCTATTTTCAAACAAACGTCTTGGGATTTCCTGAAATTCTTACGCCCACCTTACGGGAGCATGTTTAATGGCTATTTAAAAACCCTTTTAAAGCGATGAATCTGTCTATGTTTGCAGGCGACAGGGCCCAACACGCTTTTCAGCATCGCAAGCCACAAGAATGAAAAGGTAAGATCTCATGCAAAAAGCTAGTTCCCCAGTGCTAGAGCAGTTCCGCATACTTGTATATGTTTCTGTTTTTGTGACACTCATCGGGTATTTGCTGGTCATCGGAAAATCAATATTGCTTCCAATTTTTGTGGCAGTAATCTCCGTGTACGTCCTGATAACGATGAGTAATTGGCTTGGCCGGCAACCCGTCATCGGTGCACTGCCTGGCTGGGGACGCAGGGCGCTAGTTCTTTTTGCATTCATCGTGGCAAACATTGCATTGACCGGCGTCATTATCACAACCGCCGGGCAACTAATTGACGCAATCCCGAGCTATCAGGAGAATTTGCATTCTCTGGCAACAACAGTTCTCCAATCCCTAGGCCGGGATGTACCAGCAGATTGGAACACGGTCTGGCAAAACACCTTTGGTCAAATTGATCTTCAATCCATTGCAATTTCCGCTCTTGGATCCCTGGGTGCGCTTGGCGGTGTGATTTTCATGGTCTTGATATATGCGATGTTCTTAATGGGAGAACGCGCAGGCTTTACAGAAAAAGTCTCACTGGCCCTGCCAGAAGAAAGTGGCGCGCAGTTGCACAGCATCATCGCTAGCATCAACCATAGCATTGGCGATTATCTATCTATCAAAACCTTAATCAACGTGATCCTGGCATCAATTTCATATGTTGTCATGTGGATTTTTGACGTTGACTTCGCTCTTTTTTGGGCAATTATGATAGGCCTTTTGAACTACATTCCCTTTATTGGGTCACTCATCGGTGTTGTTTTTCCCGTTCTTCTGACATTGGCGCAGTTTGGATCCATTCAAACAACCCTTGGAGTCTTAGGCTTGTTGACCGCCGCTCAACTCTGGGTCGGCAACAGCCTAGAACCACGTTTGATTGGCCAAAGAGTAAACCTATCACCCTTCGTCGTTCTCGTTTCACTGAGCCTGTGGACTTCGCTGTGGGGTGTAGCAGGAAGTATTCTTGCCATTCCTCTGACCTCAATTCTTGCGATCCTGTTAAGCCATTTTGGTACAACAAAACCGTTTGCAGTGCTATTGTCTGATGAACCCTCTCAAGCAAACAAAACTCATATTTAGGCTCGCTAAAATGGTTTTAGAATTACCAAACAAGTTTAGTCACGCCTCTCAAAACTCTAACTTACCAATTTTACAACTGCGCTGATCACACGGGCCACGGCATTCTACAATTTAGTGAATCGTTACGGATGACGCATGACGTGACCCAAACTCTTTCTACCGTGCCTTCCAGGACTGAAGATGCATAACTCAAATGCAAATAAAGAACTGACATATTATTGACGAAACGTAACGGTTTCCAAATCAACTCGTCCATGGCCAAATAATTTCATGACAAATCACGTATTTGACCGAGCCATTGCTCTTACGCCACAATCTGAAAGTATATGGCATGGCCAATCCAGTCCTGCCTACGCCAATATGGTTGGGGCTTTCGGTGGCATTGTCGCTGCAACTCTTCTCAACAGCATTCTATCTGATAATCGCCAAACAGGCACGCCCGTGTCCCAAACTGTAAACTTCTACAAGGGCTTAAGCACAGGCAATTTCATTATCACTACCAAGCTGCAACGAACAGGGAAATACATCCAGCATTGGAACACAGAACTGACCCAAGACAACACAATCGTCGCCACCTCCAGCGTGGTCATGGGCGCACGAGGCGAAACCTTTGTTCACCAACCCATGCCCGCTCCCAAAGTGCCCAATGCCAGAGAGCTTAGCCAAATGGGCGACCGCGTCCCACTAGAATGGACACGCCGCTATGACTATCGCTTTGTAAAAGGCGAGTTCGAAACCTTTGGCAAAAAATGCGACACACTTGGCGATAGCCAAACCCAAGTTTGGCTCGCCGATAACCCGCGCCGCCCACTCGATTACCTCTCGCTCACTGCACTCGCTGATTGCTTCTTTCTTCGCCTAATCCACATTCGAGGTAAAATGGAACCGATGGGAACGGTTACTCTTACAACTCACTTCATCGCAACATCGGAGGACCTCAAGACCCAGGGCAGTGATCACATTCTCGGCGTTGTGGATATGAACCGCTCGCAAAATCAATTTCACGACCAAGCCATGCAACTATTCAGTTCCAATGGCAAAATACTGGCAAGCGGAACACAACTTGTTTGGTACCGACAATAAATACGAATTCACCTGCTTTTTCAGGATTACCGCAAGGGTAAAGTTACTCACTCTACTCTAAAACCTTGAACTATCCAAAACTTAATTTGGGCACAGCACAACATGCTAAAATGCCTTAAACGTCATTATCGTATGCGTCCGCTCAATACCCTCGATATCAAGTATGTAGTCATTGATGAATCGTCCAGTATCTTGTCCCTCTGGAATGTATAGCTTCAACAAAAGATCATAATCACCACTAGTAGAATGCAGCTCTGCAAAGGTTTCCCGCAGTGCAATTTCGTCAGCCACATAATAGGTCTTCCCAGGTTTACAACGAATTTGAATAAAAACAGTATTCATTACGTAATCTCTCCTTAAGCCTTTAGTTTCATGCTCTACCCAAATACAAGGAACGTCAATGACAAGCACGAGGGCGCAAATGATCGACTGGAACGATGCCTTTCTAAATAGCACCTATATCAACGGTGCGGCAGAATATCTGGACCGCTGGACCAAGTCAGCCGCCAAATTTCGTACATCTCACTTGGACGCAGCACTCAATCAATCCTACGGTCCAAAACCACGCAACCGATACGATCTATTTCGTACAACACATGCCAAAGGGACGGTTATTTTTGTGCATGGTGGATACTGGCATCAACTTGATAAATCCTACTGGTCACACCTCGCTACAGGCCCACTCGCACATGGCTGGAACGTAGCCTTCCCCGAGTATACACTCGCCCCAAATGCTCGCATTTCCGAAATCACTACAGAAATCGCCGCTGTCGTCACAAAAATGGCCAGTGGCCCTATCCGCCTGATCGGTCACTCCGCGGGTGGTCACCTCGTATCCCGCATGAACTGCACGGACATTACGTTAGCGGCAGACATCCAAAAAACTGTTTCCATCTCTGGCATACACGACCTTCGCCCACTGATCAGTACAGACATGAACCACACCTTAAAACTCGATAAAATCGAGGCACTTTCAGAAAGTCCAGCCTTCGCCACCGCAAAGCCCAAAACCTCCATCACTTTTTGGGTCGGCGCATCTGAACGCCCTGAATTTTTACGCCAAAACCGCATGATCTGCGAAAACTGGTCCCGCGCGGGCGTGAAAGCCACCGACCACTACGCTCCAAATGATCACCACTTCAGCATCATTGAACCCCTATCTGATCCAAATTCTTCTTTGACAAAAGAGCTCCTAAAATGACCCAATTTCCAAAAAAGAACCTGTTTTACATTCCAGACGGCATGATTTATCTGGATGGCAACTCCCTTGGTCCGATCCCTAAAGCTGCACCAGCAGCCATCCAAAACATGCTGACGGGCGAGTGGGGCGAGATGCTAATTCGTGGCTGGAACAACGCAGGCTGGATGGCACAACCCTCTAATCTTGGCAACCAAATCGCACCTATTATTGGTGCAGAACCAGATAGTGTCGCAGTCGGTGACACTTTATCTATTAAGGTTTTCCAAGCTCTTGCGGCTGCACTGAACCTTAATCCTGATCGATGCAAAATTCTGTCAGATAACGGCAACTTCCCCACAGATCTTTACATGGCCGAAGGGCTGATCCGAACCATTGGCAAAAACCACCAACTTGTGACAGTGGACCCAGAGGAAGTTATTGACCAAATAGACGCTGACACCGCCGTCGTCATGTTAACCCAAGTCGACTATCGTACCGGCCGCTTACACGATACAAAGGCTATCACCAATGCTGCGCATGCCGCAGGGGCAGTAATGATCTGGGATCTGGCGCACTCCGCGGGGGCCATGCCAATTGATCTAGCAGGTGCAGAGTTAGCAGTTGGCTGCACCTACAAGTATCTCAACGCAGGCCCAGGTGCGCCTGCTTTTATTTATGTTCGCCCCGATCTTGCTAACAAAATCCAACCCGCACTTTCAGGCTGGCTTGGACACGATGCACCCTTCGCGTTTGAACAGAACTACCGCCCAGGCAAAGCCATCGAGCGTATGCGGGTGGGTACACCACCCGTGATACAAATGGCTTCGCTGCAAGTAGCACTCGATATTTGGAAAAACGTGAACCTCACAGAACTGCGTGCTACCTCAGTCCATCTATCCGAACGCTTTATAGCAGGGATAGAGGCTAATTGCCCTGATCTCACTCTAGCCTCCCCGCGTGATCCAAACGCACGCGGCTCTCAAGTCTCCTTTGCATTCGAAGATGGTTACGCCGCGATGCAGGCTATCATTGATCGCAACGTCATTGGCGACTTCCGCGCACCCAACATAATGCGCTTCGGATTTACACCGCTTTACTTGGACGAAACCGACATCGACGCAGCCGTAGAAATCATTGCTGAAGTCATGACGAGCAAATCTTACAATATTGCCAAATACCAAACACGCAAAGCCGTCACTTAATAATTACTAATAAAATGAAACAAATTCTTTTGATGTTTCAACACGGTTTTCTATCTGCACGTTTTGCGAGTTTCGCTGCCAGATTGAACCCAAGTCCAGGCCGTGACCAAGGGCACTCAGCAATGCAAATTGCGCAACCTGAATTTTCGGCAAAATACGGAATACACTTATCAAAATCCACGTACCATCGCTCTTCACCCCGCACCGTTTTCTTATCAGGATTGATGGCCATGGGCGGGCATGCATCCTCGCAAATCCGACACTTTGTACAAAAGTCATCAACTCCAAAAGCCCGTTTCTGCGTCGGCGCAAAAGGCGCATTGGTCAGGACGGCAGAGAGGCGAAACGATGAGCCAAACTCTGGATTGATCAAAGAGCCGTGCTTACCCAACTCCCCAAACCCACATTCCAACGCAGGCGGTATCATCAAAATTTTTCCTGCCATCGGTCCCGTTGCGGCCTCTGCGTCCCAGCCCTCTTCACGCAACCACCCTGTAATCTTTTTGCTTGCCGCAGCCGCACGCCCGTATTGGCGTACTACTTCAACACCCGCACGAAAATCTGGTGCATACTTGATCTCATCGTAGTCGTGCTGAAATCCCAAAACAATTATATTTGAAAACAAAACCTCTTGCCCTTCAAACACCCATTCATCCCGCAAAGCCGTCACACCCACCATCTCGCATTCGCCTGCCTCGACGAATCGTTCGAGTAATACTGTCCAATCCTTTCCTGATTGCTCCGTTATCACAGAGTGCACATCCGGCAACACCGCATCCAAGACTACCTGTCGTTTAGCCCGTTCTTCACGCATCACAGCACTATCAGGCTGCACCGTATAGAACCATTTCTGCACATCCCCGTAGGCAATATCATCAGGGTTAAGAGCCCAAAATACCACCTTAGGTCGGCGCACATTCACCTCACCAAGTCCATTAATTTTATTCCCACTCACCTCAGGGCATCGCTCCACCATATCGGGGTGAGGGGAAAACGGTCTATGCGGGTTGGATTTTGGCATATACAAAAGACTACAAACACATGGCAGCTAGCGCAACATTTTTGCACAAATCAATAAAGCCTGAACAAAAGTTGAACCTAGTTGCCTTGATAAAAGTAGGATCTAAATTGAGGCAATGTGAAGCAATCAGCCACTCATGGCGTGATCATAATCTTCCCATCTTTGACCCGCGTCGCTTTTGCCAACCTTGATACAACATCGCGCAGCGGTAGATAGGTCGTCACATCCGTCTTCCAAGTCCCATCCGCAAATCGCGTTTGTACCTCTTTGGCGAAGTGTGGCATCTCAGCGCTATTCGCTTGCATCCACGGTGTCAGCCAGAAGCCCTCAATTACTTTGGATTGGAAAATCAATTGTCCCATCTGCGTCATCGGAAATAATTCTGGATTCAGCTTTCCATAGCTCACCCATCGTGAGCGGTTTGGCATCAACGTAAAAACCTTCTCCGAAATAGAGTCTGTCACCGCGTCGAGGAAAACACGCGGTTTATGTTCACGCGACGCCGCAGAAAACTGTTTTTCAAAGTCTTTGGAAGTTACATCCAAAACAACCGTCGCACCCAGTTCTTTCAACGCTGGTGCCACATTCACGCGGCGAACCAAACAAATTGTTTTCAGTCCTTTATCTTTTGCCAACCCCAACATTAATTTTCCAAGCTGGCTGGCAGCGGCAGAAATCACAAAACAATCACCGTTCTTCTCAGCTATATCAACCATACCCACTGCCGTCAGCGGGTTCACAATTTGTGCTGCACCGTCTTCATCTTTCACAGATGGATGCAAAGGAATGCACATCAAAGCCATAGTTACGCAATATTCCGACCAAGCCCCTGTCGTAACAAATGCCACACGTTGTCCGAGCAAATGCTCAGCCCCGTCTCCAGCGGCGACGACATCACCACAACCCTCAAAACCGGCGGCCATTCCCTTTTCACGCGGCTGACCGTATTCTCCTTTGATAAAGTGCAAGTCCGAAGGGTTGACCGACGCCATCCGTAGTTTGATCAGCACCTGTCCCCTACCAGGTTTCGATATCGGCAACATACCGTCAGTCAAATACTCTGATGCATCAACAACCGTCGGCCCCTCAGATACACCAGAATAACCATCCAATTTTTGGATAACGGAAAATGTTTCGCTTGGCAGATCGCTCATGGGAGGCTCCTTTTATATGTGACGCCGCGTCTTGCAGTTCCTCGCTTGGCATCTGGATAACCCAGCGC
>DLZA01000220.1:0-1108 GCA_003447515.1 Paracoccaceae bacterium | reverse complement strand
GAACTCTTCGGCCTTTCTGGTAAAACAGCGCTTATCACAGGTGGCGGCTCTGGCATCGGCGCCATGATGGCTCATGGCTTCGCCCACGCGGGCGCCCGCGTCATCATTTGTTCGCGCAAGCTACACCAAGTGGAAGAAACTGCTGCACAAATCAACAGCAGTAGCCCTTCTGGCCATATCGAAGCATTTTCTGGTGACGTATCCTCAGAAGAGGGCATCGATGCTATTGTGACCGAGGTGAATGCTCGCACCAACAAACTCAACATCCTCGTGAACAACGCTGGCATCAGTTGGGGCGCACCTTTAGGTCAATTCCCACACTCTGCGTGGGAAAAAGTAATGAATGTGAACGTGGCTGCCCTTGCACACCTTACACAGCAGCTCCTCCCAATCCTAATCAAGACAGCAAGCGATGAGGACCCCGCTCGCGTCCTCAACCTAGGCTCTGTCATGGGCAAACACCCACTCGCCGATGGCGCCTACAGCTACTCTGCCTCTAAGGCAGCCGTGCACCACCTGACCGCCATACTCGGCAAAGAACTCGCTGGCCAACGCATCACCGTTAACGCACTTGCCCCCGGACCGTTCCAATCCAAAATGACGGCCTTTGCCACCGCAAAAGAAGAACAAGCCAAAGCGGTTGGCGACGACGTACCACTCGGCCGGATCGGTAAACCATCAGATATTCAGGGAGCGTCACTGTTCTTGTGCTCACCAGCGGGCGCATACGTCACAGGCGCGATCCTGCCTCTTGATGGGGGCATTCACGTTATCACAGGTGGTAACCTCTTCGGCGCAGCGATGTAACAGTGAATCACTGCTTATCGAAATCCTGCGCCGCACGGTATCCATCGAAGAACAGGCCGTTCCCAAAAACCGATGAAGTAGATAGAAAAAATGACTACTGTTCGCACGTCATCGCCAAACTTGACGGCAAACCGATTGGTACAGATAGGTTACAGGCTAAAGAAGGATCAGTGAAAATTCGACGGGTGTGCATGTCTTGCGATTACCGCAAGAACTATGGCGCAGACTTAATCTGCTTCATAATGAGCCAAGTGGTGCAGACGTACGCCCAACATTTTATGAAAAGCCCAGCATTACTGCA
>DLZA01000272.1 GCA_003447515.1 Paracoccaceae bacterium | reverse complement strand
GATTTAAAACGATAAAGAAATGATTTACAATGACTTTCCTTTTTTTATCATCTTTCATGATAAAACGTAACAGTAGGACACATCAGTGCAGCCACCGCTTGACGCACGCTACGCTAACGAACACAGTCACGGAATCATTATATGCAGAAAGAGATCTATGCCCGACGCTTATACCCCCTTTGAAATGCTGGAAAAACTGATTGGCTTCAACACAGTGTCAGATCGCTCGAACTTACCCTTAATTGACTTTGTAGAAGATTATCTGACGCAGCATGGTGTTCAATCGAAACGCGTTTACAATAGCACGGGGGATAAATCGAACCTCTATGCACACATCGGCCCAATGATTGAAGGTGGAGTTATTCTTTCAGGGCACACGGATGTGGTCCCTGTGGAGGGGCAAGATTGGTCCACAGACCCTTGGACCGTTGTGGAAAAAGATGGTAAATATTTTGGTCGCGGCACCTGCGACATGAAAGGTTTTCTTGCCATAGTGCTAGCCTATGTGCCCCAAATGATTGCCGCAGATCTACAAACTCCGATCCAAATTGCGCTTTCCTACGATGAAGAAGTCGGCTGCGAGGGAGTGATACCGATGGTCAAAGAGCTTGCAAGTATTATGCCCAAGGCCGCCATGTGCATCGTTGGTGAACCCTCTGATATGAAGGTTGTTACTGGCCACAAAGGTGGTATTGGTTTTTATACCGAAGTTACAGGGTACGAGGTACACTCTTCGCTCGCCCACATCGGCGTTTCTGCTGTAATGACCGCAGCAACACTTGTTGAATGGCACAACAAAAAAAATGAAGACGCCGTTGCCAATCAAGATCCAAAGAATAAATTCGTGCCCCCCTTTCCAACTTATCACGTAGGCAAGATTCAAGGCGGCACAGCAGGAAACATCACGGCCAAGACTTGTACTTTCATCAACGATTTCCGCCTCCTTCCTACGCAAAATGCCGAAGCCGAAGCCGAGGCATACATGGCTTTCGCAGCCAAATTAGACGCAAAAATCAAAAGCATCCGTCCAGAAGCAGGCATCAAGGTAACGCCCAAATTTGGAGTTCCTGGCCTACGGCCTGAAGAACATGGAGCAGCAGAAACATTAGTGCGTCGACTTACTGGTGATAATTCTATCAATGTGGTTAGCTATGGTACCGAAGCAGGCCATTTCCAAACCGAAAGCATCTCCACCGTCATATGCGGACCCGGCTCTATTGACCAAGCCCACCAAGCAGATGAATACATCACCGTCGACCAATACAATCAGGGCGCTAAGTTCCTGCGTAACTTAATTTCTGATCTATCTTGAGGATTCCCCGATGCCATTGATCAACCGTTTTGCCGAAACACACGCATCGCTCACCGTAATACGTCGCGATTTGCACGAACACCCTGAGCTACAATTCGATTGTCACCGCACTGCAAACATTATCGCTGAAAAACTTCGCGAATGGGGCTGTGACGAAGTAAAAACGGGCATAGGCCAAACAGGTGTGGTCGGCGTGATCAAAGGCAAACAGAGCGCCTCAGGCAAAGTCATCGGCCTTCGCGCCGACATGGATGCCCTACCAATATTCGAAGCAACGGGCCTACCCTACGCTTCTAAAACTAAGGGCAAAATGCATGCCTGTGGCCACGATGGTCACACCGCAATGTTGCTTGGAGCCGCGCAGTATCTATGTGAAACTCGTAATTTCGACGGTACTGCAGTTGTAATTTTCCAACCCGCCGAAGAAGGCGGTGGCGGTGGTCGTGAAATGGTCAAGGACGGCATGATGGAGGAGTTTGATATTCAAGAGATCTATGGCATGCACAACTGGCCTGGTGTTCCTGTTGGCAAATTCGGTATCCGCCCCGGCCCATTCTTTGCTGCTGCTGACCTGATACAAATCGACGTCACCGGCAAAGGAGCACACGCTGCCAAGCCCCAGGATGGCGTTGACACCACAGTCGTTGCAGCACACATTGTCATCGCACTCCAGACCATTTCATCTAGAGTTGCAAATCCCCTGGATCCCATTGTGGTCTCTGTCACCAGTTTTGAAACTGAAAGCAAAGCTTTTAACGTCATCCCAGAGAAGGTCGAGCTGCGCGGAACGGTTCGTACACTGTCACTCAACATGCGTGACATAGCGGAAGAGCAGATCAAACGGATTGCTGAAAATACCGCTTCAGCCTTTGGCGCAAAGGCAAAGGTTACCTACAATCGCAACTACCCTGTCATGGTGAACCATGCAGATCAAACAAATTTTATGGCAGACGTAGCTAAGTCAGTAGTCGGTGAACAAAACGTTGAAACAAATATGGAACAAACAATGGGAGGCGAAGATTTCGCCTTTATGTTAGAAGCACGCCCTGGTGCATATATCCTGTGCGGCAACGGCGAAGGCGCGATGGTTCACCACCCTGAATACAACTTCAACGACGAGGCTATTCCGACTGGCTGTTCCCTTTGGGCGAATATAATCGAACAGGGGATGCCAGCAGCGTAACCTTTACTTAACATACCTGAGGTGCTTCCAGCAGAACCAATCTCACAATCCATCGCATTTACGTGCCACCACTCGATGTCTTGGCTTGAGCAGTCCACAATGGATAACGCAAATGTTTTTTTTGCTGCAAGACCGGAAAACCACAAGCAATCTTGCAGCAAGCATGAAAATGCAGCCCAACACGCTGACCCCACTTTAAAAAGGGCTGGAGGCTTTTTACCATATGAGCCGT
>DLZA01000027.1:1366-3468 GCA_003447515.1 Paracoccaceae bacterium | reverse complement strand
TGGCTTGCCGGTGCTGCATCATACTGAATTACGGTGTTAAGTTTATCAGTGCGATCTAACGGCTCGCCGAGATGTCTTGTCGTAAATACTATATCTGATTTTTTGGTGCCGTGCGAGTGGCAGCGAATGAGTGCCTTAGATTTGTTTGTATTAGTCAGTAATTTAACCGGCCCAGCCACCATCGATAATATGAGTTTGGCCTGTGGTAAATGAACTTTCATCGCTAGCAAGGTAAACCACAAGATTAGCGATTTCGACTGCCGATGCCACGCGACCCATGGGTTGACGCGATACAAACTGCTCGAGGGCTGCTTCATAGCTGCCCAACTCTTTGCCCAAAGCAGTGACACGGTCGTGCCAAGAGGGGCTTTCGACGGTTCCAGGGCAAATGGCGTTGCAGCGGATGCCTTGTGTGACAAAATCTTTAGCAATGGATTTAGTTAAGCCAATGACCGCTGCTTTTGATGTGCCATAGACGAAACGGTTTGGAGCAGCAATAATCGAGGATACCGCCGACGACATATTGATTATTGAACCGCTACCGTTTGCCAGCATATGAGGCAATACTGCTTTTGTCGTTATAAACATGGCGCGAACATTTAGAGCAAAGGCAAAATCCCATTCGTCAGCAGTACATTCCAAAATTGTGCCGTGATGTACAAAACCAGCACAATTAAACAGAACGTTGGGTTTGACTTCATTTAGAGCATCATACACGTCTGTTTCACTCAAAACATCTAAAGTCCGAGTTTCGATGTTTTCATGCATCAGATCGGCTAGGTGCTGTTCATTTACATCTGTCGCGATCACTTTAGCGCCTTGATCTGCCATCGCGAGCGCGGATGCACGACCAATCCCTTGGCCTGCGGCTGTCACAAAAGCAGTTTTGTTAGAAAGGCGATTTTGATGGGTCATAAGTGGTACTTTCTCTTCTGTCGGCTTTGTTTTTTCTTGTTTAAGGAGGGTTGTTAACATCGCTCTAAATACCTTAATCGTCAAAGGCTATGGTTTTCCGCAGCAAAATAACGGCCACGATGCTTTCCGATGTACTGGCCGCGCTGACTGGAATGCTGTTGAAAGTAAATATTAATTTTGCCTGATCATTAGTGAATGCATTCCGTTTTTCACCTCCAAAGGGCATTTGAAAGTATGGAATTTTACCAAGGGCCCCATAGCAACAACAGCGTTTTTTAGTGTGAAATCATCTTTAATAATTTAATGGCTTTTATTGACGAAGAAGCAGCTACCGTACTTTGATCAGTGCGATGGGCTAGGGTTGTTTTGTGTCGATCTCAGTCTTAGAAGTCGAGTATGAGAAAATTAGATAGAACCTTCTCGGTGGCGCCGATGATGGACTGGACAGATCGGCATTGCCGATACCTGCACCGGTTATTTTCAGAGCACACACTTTTGTACACGGAAATGGTGACTGCGCCGGCCGTGATTCATGGGAATCAGGACCGGTTGCTGGAGTTTGATGTAGCAGAGCATCCGTTGGCGTTACAGTTGGGTGGATCCGATCCAGTGCAATTGGAAGTAGCAACCAGGTTAGGCTGCGAGTATGGGTATGACGAGATAAATCTAAACGTGGGCTGTCCATCTGATCGGGTACAATCAGGCCAGTTTGGCGCGTGTTTGATGCAGCAGCCCGAGTTGGTGGCCGATTGTGTGCAAGCGATGTGTGAGGGTTCTTCTGGGGCAGAAGTGACGGTTAAATGTCGTATTGGCGTTGATGACCAAGTACCTTCAGATATCCTACCAATTTTCCTGGAGACCGTTTCGTCGCGGGGTATCAAGTCTTTCATCATTCATGCACGCATGGCATGGTTGGACGGGCTTTCGCCAAAAGAAAACAGAGACATTCCACCCTTAGATTATGATCTTGTGCATCGGATGAAAGCAGATTTTTTGCCTCTTGATATTGTGATTAATGGCGGTATCGACTCGCTGCATGATGCGAAAGATCACCTCGCACGCGGCCTCGATGGAGTGATGATTGGGCGTTCGGCTTATCACCGGCCTGCAGATATTTTGGCATCTGTAGATAAATTTTTGTTTGGCGCAGATGTGGGTAAAACAGCGGATGACGTGGTGCCCCAGAT
>DLZA01000027.1:0-959 GCA_003447515.1 Paracoccaceae bacterium | reverse complement strand
CCTGGTGCAAGGCAATGGCGGCAGACGTTGTCTGAACGAGCCCACACAGATGGTGCTGGGCCAGAGGTTGTTGAGGCCGCACTTGCGTGCGTGCGGCCCATGGAAGTGGTGTGACGCTTTGGGCGATTCAAGAAAAAGAAGTCGGATGCGTAATGCAAATATTGTTGCATAGAGTGGTTTTCGAATGAACTACCACGAAAAGGGCTGGATAAAGTTTGCAGCTGATCCGGCGCTGGATGCATGGATCAAATCTGCAAAGTCTGATGCGTTAAGTATCGCCTCTGATAAGACTATGAAGGCCAAATGGTTGCGCTGTGGTGAAACTTGGTTTGTGGGTGTAAATACACTTCATAACGATGCCGATGGTGCTGTTGATGGTATTCCCCTGACAGGGCGGGCGGTGGATTTCATTAACCAAAATATTAAAATAGAACCTATTAAATGGGACCGTGCGCAGGTGTCTGTTTGTTATGAGGGCTACCCCCAGGAATGGGATGGAGAGAGTGAGGCAGCCTTCCGATTTCGGCGTAATCGGGACGCAGCGCATGTAGATGGATTGCTGGGAGAAGGGTATCCGCGGCGACGGTTCTTGCGGGAGTTTCATCAGTTTTTGTTGGGGATCGCGCTGACAGAAAGCCCGGCAAAGGCTGCACCTTTTGTAGTTTGGGAAGGGTCGCACAAGATCGTACAGGCGGCGTTCGCGCGAGCTTTGCGAGACCATCATGTTAAGGGTTGGTCTGATGTAGATTTGACAGATGTAAACAAGTCCATGCGGCGCCAGATTTTTGAAACTTGTCAGCGGGTGGAATTGCCACTTCGATGTGGTGAAAGTTACGTTATTCACCGTCATGCGCTACATGGCGTGGCCCCATGGGAAAAAGGGTTGCAAGGGCCGAGGGAGGGACGCATGATTGCATATTTTCGACCTGCGGATGAGGTGCTGATGGAACGCTGGTTAG
>DLZA01000042.1:6990-8673 GCA_003447515.1 Paracoccaceae bacterium | reverse complement strand
CATGTCGTAAAGCAGCGTGTAAACTAGCAAGATTATGAAGCGTGAAGCCTTTACAGTATTTTTAATATCTTGATAATTAACTTAGCAACCGTTCCAATTCTTCAACAGTTGGAAATGCCATTCTCGTTCCAGAACGGGATACTGTAAGGGCAGCAGCCCTACTCGCTACTTCCAGCGATCGTAAAGCAATATTCTCCTGACGCAAAATTGCTGCCGCAAGTGCTACCGCTAGTAAAGTGTCACCAGCACCCGTACTATCGATAACATCACATGTATGCGCAGGGACTGAAAATATGCCAGCATGTGTTCCAAGAAGCAGACCCTTTTCCCCCTCAGACAAAACAACAGTCTCTACACCTAACGTCAATAATTTTTCAACTGCATCACTACTTTGGTGGCCGGTAATCTGAAAGGCTTCATGCTGATTCAAAAATACCGTATTAACATTCATTAAATGCACTTCAATACCAATTTCAAAAGGTGACGGGTTCAAGATGATTTTCATCTTGCGTGAACGAGCTTTTGCTATGAGCCTCTGCGTCGTAGCTAAACTTATATTACCTTGAAGCACTAATATGTCATGTGCGATAGCATCTTTCATCCTTTTCTCAATTTCTTCCAAATTGAGCAATCTTGAACAATCAGTGGTGGTAATTATCGCATTACCTCCTCTCTCATCTTTGATGATAATTGAACTGTCGCTTGCTTCACTACATGTCTTTACCAAACGAGCAGCTACTGGTTCTTCATTAAGGCATCTGTGTATTAGATCGCCTTTGGCATCAGATCCTACAGCCGCAATAAAAATTGTAGGAATACCACATCGCGCAAGAATTAAAGCCTGATTTGCTCCCTTGCCACCCAAATCAGTTGAGAGCCTAGTCCCAAAAATTGATTCGCCCTCATGTGGGACTCTACTGACAGCAAACGTTTCATCTACTGCGACATTTCCGACGACAAAAACTTTCATTGCCAGCCTTGCGTTAGTGCCCATGCACTTTTGGGCAGCTTGATTAAGTCTTTTTGCGCCTACGCATATCCCACCAGAGAGAACAGAATATCTTGCTCAGCAAGATTAGTAAAGCGGTTTACAAATCAAGTAAAGCGGTTTACTGATAATAAAGACAACTCAAAAACCCCATAAGATTAGTGGTGCCATCCAAACAATGAGTAAATCACATTTCAGCCTTAAAGATGTCGCAAAAGAAGCTGAAGTTTCGTCAACAACTATCTCGCGTTATTTAAATGGTACGCTGCGATTACCTGACAGTACGAGTGATCGGATAAACAAGGCCGTTAAGAAATTAAGATATCATCCAAATCCGCATGCAAGGCGTCTTAGTTTAGGCAAGTCGGAGCAGATCGCGTTGATTTTGCCTGATTTAGCGAATCCCTTTTTTGCAAAACTTGCTGCCTCAATAGAAAGAGCCGCAGCCGAATATGGTGCAATGGTTTCATTACACGCAACTTCCAATAAAGATTTACGCGAATTAGCAGCCCTGAGATGTGCCGCAGATGATAGAGTAGAAAGCTTAATTTTCATGACCAACCGTTTGCCTAGCAAAGAGGTCGCGGAAGAACTGAGCAACTTTAAGCGCGTGGTGCTGCTTGATGAAGACGTACCTGGCGTTTCAGCCCCACGTTTATTGTGCGACAATAAAATGGGTGGGGTTCTTGCTGGCA
>DLZA01000042.1:0-6592 GCA_003447515.1 Paracoccaceae bacterium | reverse complement strand
ACTCAAACACGCCTTGAGGGACTTCGTTTGGGACTCTGCAACGATAAGGTATCAGTTCCGAATATAGCTTTATTTGTTGGTGACCATTCCATCAGTTCTGGTCAAAACCTAGCAAAAGAGTTCTTAGATAAGGCTGATCAAGAAACAGCAATCTTCTCAGGCTCTGACGAAATCACCGTGGGCGTCTTGGAAATTTTCGAGGAACGCGGCATTCGCATACCGGAAGATTTCTCACTGATTAGTTTTGATAATGCCCATTCATTACATTTGTTTTCTCCATCAATTACATCTGTAAGTCAGCCCGTTGAAGCTCTTGGTCATCGCGCAGTTCAAATTTTATCTAGCGAAGCTTGGGAACAGCCAGACCATGATCACATTAAGGAAATCATGCCGGTTAAGTTGATAAAACGCAATTCAGTCGTACCGCCGGCCAATTATAAAAAGACAGGCAAGTCAGCAAATCGAAAAACAATCGACACAACATAATGGAGTTTATAATGATCGTAAATGTAAAAAACGTGCTCATGTCAGCCGCAGCTGGCGTTTCATTGATGGCTACTGTTGCATCTGCCGACACTTTTGCACTAGTACAAATCAACCAACAGGCCCTATTTTTTAATCAGATGAATAGCGGCGCAGAAAGTGCGGCCACTAGTAATGGCGATAAACTGGTCATCTTTAATGCTAATAACGATCCAGCTGCTCAAAACAGTGCCATTGAGACGTATATTCAGCAGGGCGTCGACGGCATAGTCATCGTGGCGATTGATGTGAATGGCATTATGCCCGCTGTAAAACAAGCAACAGACGCTGGTATTCCAGTGGTTGCGGTGGATGCAGTATTACCAGATGGCCCACATTCAGCACAAGTCGGCGTTAATAATGCCAAAGCGGGTGCAGATATGGGCGACTTTTTTCTAAGTTACCTTGGCTCTGATATGGGTGGATCAGCTAAAATTGGTGTGGTCGGAGCACTAAATTCTTCTATTCAAAATATTCGTCAAGCCGGTTTTGTCGATAAGATCACTGGCGCGAACGGTGTTGTTGAAGCCGGGGTTGTTGACGGTCGAAATGTCCAAGACATCGCTCTTACGGCTGCTGAAAACCTCATCACAGCCAACCCGGATATGACGGCGATTTACGCTACAGGCGAACCCGCTTTATTGGGTGCTGTTGCAGCGGTTGAAAGCCAAGGTAAGCAGGATAGTGTTAAAATATTTGGCTGGGATTTAACTGCTCAAGCAATCCGGGGTATTGATCAAGGCTACGTTGCAGCAGTAATCCAACAAGATCCTGCTGGTATGGGAGCTGCCGCTGTCAACGCGCTTAATACCATTACTGAAGGTGGGTCAGTCGATACGTCTATCTCTGTTCCGATTACAATCGTTACGCAGGCAAACGTTGACGACTTTCGGAGCATTTTTGAATGATCAAGTCGACTTTTGGCGACATCTCCAAACCATCAGGGGGCTTTATGCCCTCTGGTGGCAACGATCAAACTATTCCACGAATTTCGCTCCGCGGAATTCACAAAACTTTTGGCTCTGTTGAAGCACTCCGCGGAGTAGATCTTGATGTGGCTCAAGGCGAATGTCTTGGCTTAATCGGTGACAATGCTGCAGGAAAATCAACATTAACAAAGGTAATTTCAGGCACCTATGTCCCCGATCAGGGATCTATATTGATCGATGGCGAAATGGTGCAGTTTGCAACTCCTGCCGATGCTCGCGCTCGGGCAATAGAGATGGTGTTTCAAGATCTAAGTCTTTGTGATCATATAGATGTTATGGGAAACCTTTTTTTGGGGAGAGAACTGACGGATTGGTCATTTCTTGACCAACGAGGTATGCGCATTAAAGCACGCGAGATGTTGAACGATCTTGATATTCGCATTCCCAAATTAAATGCAAAGGTTGCGCAACTTTCTGGTGGTCAACGCCAAGCTATCGCCATTGCTCGAGCAGCTTCATTCAACCCAAGTGTTTTGATTATGGATGAGCCTACTTCTGCCTTGGCAGTTGCCGAAGTTGAAGCCGTGCTAAGGCTTATAAAGCGATTGAAAGCTCGCGGCGTCTCCGTAATTTTGATTACACACCGACTGCAAGATTTGTTTCGAGTTTGCGACAAGGTTGCGGTGATGTATGAGGGTACTAAAGTAGCAGAACGCTCAATTAGTGACACAAATCTCGAAGATCTGGTGACACTTATAGTAGGCAGGGGGGAACATATATGACCGATCCCTATACCGAGCGTGGCGAAGGTTCGGCAATCGCTGATTTCTTGACAGAACACGCACAACTTTTATCCATTTCTTTTTTTTTCATCATTTGCATTGTATTTTTCTCAGTGGCCACTGAGGTCTTTTTAAGCTTTGGAAATTTGCTGAACATTCTTCGCCAAGCAGCGCCCATTCTGATTGTTGCAATGGCAATGACATTTGTAATTATTACTGCAGGCATTGATCTTTCAGTAGGCTCACAAGTCGCTTTAATAAACGCCTCGGCAGCCATAATGCTTTCTTATGGGGTAACTTGGCCGATTGTTGTGGTGGCAATGCTACTTTTAGGAGCTGCAGTTGGGTTAGGCCAAGGATGGTTCATTGCCTACCAAGGTATACCAGCATTCATTGTGACACTCGCTGGTTTGTCGATATTGCGTGGTTTTGCCCTTTACATGACTAAAGGCTTTTCAATACCGATTAATGACGTGCCAGGCTTTTTTGCATTGGGGCGGGGTAGCATTATAGGATTTCCGGTGCCAGCTATAATCGCCTTGTTTGTGACTGCAATTGCGGCGATAGTCATTAATCGGCAGATTTATGGGCGGCAAGTAATCGCTGTCGGATCGAACCCTGAGGCTGCGCGTCGCGTGGGTATGTCATCAAATTGGATAATTGCTTCAGTATACATGCTGTCGGGCATTGCCTGCGCAATTGCTGGGTTACTTATTGCTGCGCGACTTGGCTCAGGTTCGTCGAACGCTGCAGTAGGATTTGAGCTTCAAGTAATCGCCGCTGTAGTTTTAGGTGGAACTTCTCTCTTTGGCGGGCGTGGGTCAATTCTTGGTACTTTACTGGGAACTTTGACCATTGCAGTAATCGGTAATGGGCTAATCCTGATGCATATTTCGCCCTTCTTTACCCAGATCGTGACAGGAGCAATTATTCTCGTTGCAATCTGGCTCAATACAAGAATTTTTACAGCAAATTTTACTTTCCGGCTAAGAAAGTGATTGTCTAATTTCACATACGCACGGGTGTTCGATTCAAAGGAATAACAAAAATGCAAGCCATATCAGAAAATCCTGATGGAGTTATAAACCAGATTTTTAGGCGTTCTAAGGCGCTAATTGGAATGATCCATTGCCCACCCTTTCCCGGTTCACCACGGTATAGGGGGGAAAGCTTGAATCAAATTTATGACGCTTGCCTGCGTGATGCTGAGTTTTTGGTCAACAATGGATTGCATGGTTTAATAGTTGAAAATCACGGTGATGTTCCATTTTCAAAACCTGATGATATTGGCCCTGAAACACCTGCTTTCATGGCAGTAGTTGTGGAGCGAATAAAACGAAACTTCGACGTCCCTATAGGGATCAATGTACTCGCCAATGCGCCAATCACAGCATTCGCTATTGCTCGTGCGACTGACTCGGCCTTTATTCGAGTCAACCAATGGGCCAATGCATATATCGCAAACGAGGGTTTTATGGAGGGGCGCGCAGCCCAAGCGATGCGATTCCGCTCCGCACTGCGTGGTGAAGGCATTAAAGTTTTTGCGGACAGCCATGTCAAACACGGCAGTCATTCTATAACTTCCGACAGAAGTATTGGTGAATTAACTCGAGATTTAGATTTTTTTGACGTGGATGCCGTGATCGCCACGGGGCATCGTACTGGGGACAGCGCCACTATGGAGGAGATTGAAGAGGTCGCAGATGCTACAAGTCTTCCAGTTTTAGTAGGTTCAGGCGTCGACGCCGATAACATTGCGCAGATTTTGACAAGAGCTAGCGCAGTCATAGTCGCGTCATCACTTAAGAAAGATGGGGTATGGTGGAACCCAGTTGATCCAGAGAAAGTACGCAGTTTTGTAACTGCTGCTACCCCTGCATTGGAGACATAGGACTTGCAGATTTCAGATCAGATATTGTTTGCTAACAAGAAAGTATTGCAGCGCATGCTGAAGCACCGTTTTGTCACTGACATTCAGAAAGACCGCCTGCCTTTGCCAGTTTTTCATCGCTACTTAGTTTATGAGGGTGCATTTGTTAGAACCGCAATTTCGATTTTTTCTTATGCCACTGCCCGCGCACCTGATATTGCGTCCCAACGCGCATTAATCAGCATCCTCGACGCTTTAGCGAACAAACAGGTTCCATATTTTGAAAAAACTATTGGAAAACTTAGCATACCAATCCCAAGAAAATTGCCTAAAGCAGTCACAGCATTCGATAACGAGATGCTGGATATATCGCGCGATGGAAGCTTCATCGATATTGTCACAGCAATGTTCGCAGCTGAATGGATGTATTGGACATGGTGTAGTGCCGCGTCGAAATGCCAAATTACTGATCCTGATCTAAAGGCTTGGATTGATCTACATGCCGCCTCAGAATTTTCGGCTCAGGCTTACTGGCTAAAAGGCCGGATAGACGTATACGGTAAGCAGTCCAGTGCAGACCATCTGTCAGAAATCTTTGATCGTGTAATACACTTGGAAATGGCGTTTCATTCGGCGGCATATGAAACCTCTACTAAAAAAGGATAAAAGTCATGACTGGCCAGTTCAAAGACACCGTTATGACTGTGCTTGGTCCGGTGCCGTTGGATCAGCTCGGCATAACACTCATGCACGAACATATACTAAACGATTGCAGCTGTTGGTGGCGTGGCAATGAAGAAGGATTTACCTCGCCAATCTCTGATGTTCCAATTACGCCTGAAATATTATCACAATTGCGTAACGATCCGTTTGCTAATAGGCAAAATTGCTCCTTAGATGACGAATCTCTTGCAGTCAAAGAGCTCATGCTTTTTGTTAACGAAGGTGGCAAAACCGTTGTGGACCCAACCTGTAAAGGGATTGGACGCAACCCTGACGCTTTGATAAAAATAGCTAAAGCGACAGGTTTGAATATCGTAATGGGTGCAGGTTACTACCTGCATTCTTCACACCCTGTTTATTTATCCGCCATGACGGAACAAGACATCACAGACGAACTGATCGTTGAAGCAAACCATGGCATAGGCCCAGATCTTACGCGAATTGGTCTAATTGGTGAGATTGGCGTCAGTTCGGATTTCACAGAAGTAGAGCGGCGGGTTCTAAGGGCTTCTGCAAGAGCGTCAGTTGAAACTGGTCTACCACTTATGATCCATTTGCCGGCCTGGTTTCGACTGGCTCATGAAGTGCTGAATGTGGTTGCTGAATGTGGACAACCTCTTGATCGAGTGATCCTTTGCCACATGAACCCCTCGGGTAAGGATGTATCATATCAAAAAAGTCTTGCAGATCGCGGCGCTTATTTGGAATACGACATGCTGGGCATGGATTTTTGGTACGCGGATCAAGCCGCGCAATGCCCCAGTGACGAGGAGAGTGCAATCGCTATTTCTGGGCTGTTTAAATCGGGCTATGGCCATCAGATTTTGTTGTCGCAAGACGTATTCATTAAAATGATGCTTTGCGCTTATGGAGGTAACGGCTACGCACATGTGCAACGGCATTTTTTGCCACGACTGCTTCGACACGGGCTGACGGAAACTGACCTTTCTGAGCTAATAGTTCTTAATCCTCGCAATGCTCTGGTACAAAAAAATAGATAAGGAACAAAAAATGAAAAAAGTACTTCTTGTCGGTGAAACTTGGGTAAGCTCAGCCACTCATTTTAAAGGCTTCGATCAATTTGGAAGCGTCACCTTTCACGCAGGCAGCAAACGGTTCATGAAAGGCATGAAATCCTGCGCCCATGACGTTGTTCATATGCCAGCTCATGAGGCGGCAACTGACTTTCCCACAACTATGGAGGATTTGAAAGAATACGATGTGATAATCTTGTCTGATATTGGGTCTAATACACTGCTGTTGCACCCAGATGTCTGGTTGCGTGGAGACCGTGTGCCAAACCGGATCAAACTTCTTGCTAAATGGGCTGAACAGGGCGGCGGGCTTATAATGATTGGCGGTTATTTTTCTTTTCAGGGTATCGATGGTAAGGCTAGGTGGCATAAGACTGCAGTTGAAACTGCGCTTCCAGTAAACTGTCTTTCTCGCGACGATAGAGTGGAAATCCCTGAAGGGTGTATTCCGGTTGTGAATTCACCTGAGCATCCGATACTAGCTGGGATCGAGGGTGAATGGCCTTATCTTTTGGGTGTGAATGAAGTCATTCCAAAAACTACAGAAGATACAGAAATAATTTTGTCTCTGTCGGAAGAACACCGCCACCTGCCACTATTGGTTACCGGCGTATATGGAAAAGGCCGTACGGTCTGTTGGACATCTGACATGAGTGAGCACTGGTTGCCACCCGCCTTTTTAGCCTGGGACGGATATGACAAACTTTTTGGTAATATGGTAGCGTGGGCTTC
>DLZA01000075.1 GCA_003447515.1 Paracoccaceae bacterium | reverse complement strand
ATTTCCATCCTTTGGTCATCTATTGGTATGATCAACATGGCTCATGGAGCCACCTTTGCTGCGTCGGGATATGCCGCGTGGATTGCTTCCGGTGCGATGAAGCCGGTGATTGTAGCTGCTTTAGGTAAAACATTAACGGCAAAGCTGGCGATGGCTGGCGTCACGGTAGGCGCTGGCGTTACCGCAGGCGCAATTTTTGGCGCTATCATCTACTTACTGGCATTTTTGCCAATCCACGACAAACCTAACTTTCCTGTGCGCTCTCTCATCGTGACATTGGCTATTAACTTGGCCACGGTTCAGATGCTTTTGTGGTACTTCGGCCCGAGTAGTCGTGGGCTTCCCAAGCTGTTCGGGTTTGGAAAATTTGAACTTCTTGGCGTCCCTATTAGGTACGACCAAGCGGGTGCAATTATCTCGACAGCTATCATCCTCGGGTTTGTTTTATTATGGCTAAAAGTCTCGCGGAAGGGATTGGAAATCCGCGCAATGATGCAAAACCCAGAAGGGGCTATCCTATCTGGAATATCAGTGCGCTGGACGGCTTTGCCTGTAACAATGCTCACAGGTGCGCTTGCTGGATTGGCTGCAATTTTGCTGAGCCAAACAATCTTTGTTAGCCCAACTTCAGGCGCGCTGCCCTTGATCAAGGGGTTAACCATCGCCCTACTGGGGGGGCTTGGGTCTGTACCAGGTGCCGTTGCTGGCGCTGTGATCATCGGGTTTCTTGAGGCCATAGTTGGTGCACTACCGTTTTTGGGTCAACGCTATGTACTTTTTACCCAGTTCCTATTCATCATCACAGTTCTGATCATCCGACCTCGTGGGATTGGCGGGATGCTGGACGAGACGCGGGAATAGATCATGGCGCAAGACACCAAGTATTACCAAGTCGGCCAGCGTCCGCACGAAATTTTCTTTCATCCAGCCGGAGACTCGCCGATGCGTCGTCGAAGGTTGCCCTTTACGCGCCGGCATCTCTTGAAATGGCGTTCACGCGCTAACCCGAAATCGTTGCGTCAAGAACGTGCCCTCTCGGATAAACGCCCTTTTTGGTGGACATTGAGCTTGGGGGCTTTGCTAGTCACAACGCCGTTTCTGTCCAATTCAATGATAACAATCGTGGCGATTTTCTGCATGTTTGCGGCAATCAATGTGCTTTGGACACTGGTTATTGGCACGGCGGGGATTTTCTCACTTGCAACTTTGGCTATCGTGGGAATTGGCGGTTATGCCGCTGCTGGACTAAATGTCTGGCTCGGCCTTCCGTGGCCGTTAATGTTTGCAGCAGGCGGGCTAGCTGGCCTAATTGTTGGGGCCTTTCTTGCGCTTCCTTCGACGCGACTGGACGGGCTTTACTACGCACTTCTGACGATGGGTTTCGCCGAAATCTGCCGTGTTTTCGTGATCCAACTTAAAGTACTCGGGCCCACCAACGGGTCGATCAGTTCAGTAGGGAGTTTCATTCCCCAAGATTGGTTTTTGCAACGACCTGGCCTTTTATTGGGTTTTGGCGGTGCATTTATCCTTTTACTAATGTCGTTGCTCGTTTTTCGAGTAGTCCATTCTGAACGACTTGGAATGTCACTTCAGACAGCGCGCGAGGAGGTCGGGGGCGAAGCATTTGCTGAAACGATTGGCATCGATTACCGCCGTGCACGCCTTTATGTGTTCATGATCACGTCGGGCTGTCTGGGCATTATAGGTGGGTTTTATTCGATGTTCTACATGTCGATCTCGCCTTCCATTTTTTCGCTAGATCAACTGTTACTTCTTTTTGCGATGATCGTGATTGGAGGGCTTGGTCGCTCCGAAGGGGCCGTAATCGGAACCGCGATCGTTGTCTTGATTGATAAGGGCATGCTTGAGCTGGGGCCGCTGCGCATCCTGCTTATCGCGGCCATCATGTTGGGGGTCACATTGTGGACCCACAACGGCATCGCGGGCATTCGAGAACAATTCCGTAGCTATCGAAACCGAAAACAATCCGAGGCGCGTGCGCGCCGCACCGAAAAGGGGGGTGAAGTCATGCCAGAAGAGGCTATCGAATTTACCGACAAGCAAGAGGTCTATTACAGACGCTTTCACAAACGGCTACGCGATCACTTGAAAACATTGATCACTGAAGAATTGATCGAAGAACACCGCCGCGCGCCGCTCGGTAAACATTCGGATGCTTTGAACCGCGTGTTGAATTTCTTCCGTCGCGGCGAGATGGCGGACAAATACGCGATTATGCGACAGCCCGAAGGCTTTCATAAATACAAAGTCGTGGCGTTCTCTGGTGAACGCGGTGCACCGCCACGCTTGGTCGATAATAAGATCTATGAAAATATCAACGATGCATACCACGCTGTATTTTTACTGCGCGTGAACGATTTACTGGAAAGCTGACATGACCAACACACGCATCTTGGGATACTCAGACCCGCTCAACCCCAAAGCCGGAGCTGACGTCGATTTCATGATTTCGGTTGAAGGGAGCAATGAAGTGGACGCCAAGTTTGTCCGTCTCATCCATGGCGATCAGAACCCAGACGGGCCTGGCTTTATCGAAGAAGAGATCGAAGTTGACCTACCCAGTGTGTTGGCCGTGAAACGACAGTACACTAAGATTGGATCCTTTGCGCAGTGCGCTGATCCCGATGGCAAACTTGATGGGCTGCAAAGCTTCACGCTGTTTGCTCATGTTTACCCGACGCAGCGCAAGAACGAACGCCAGACAATCATGGGTCGTTGGACGATAGATAGAAACAAGGGATATGGGTTAGGGATTGATCCCGAGGGACATGTGTCTCTTTGGGTTGGTGATGGCAAAAATGTGGACCATATCGCTACAGAGATCCCTCTGATCCCGCATGCATGGTACTTTGTTGCGGCGAGTTTTGATGCTATCACTAAAAAAGCATCTGTGCATGTAATCAATTGTGTTAACTCGTGGAATTCACGAATTTCGACGGTCGTTCCATTTGAAGGTGACAGTTGGGTTGAAGAAGAATTACGGACAGTTCCGTCTGCAACAGGCGGGGACGCTGATTTTAATATGGCTGCTGCCACAGCTTGGAACCAGCAACTCGGCAAGTATGCGGCGTTCCTATTCAACGGTAAACTGGATCGATCTGGCGTTTATGAGCGGGCTCTCGGGCGTGATGAAATAAAGGCTCTCGCGTCCGGCGATGCTCCCTCAGAAAAGGGGCTTCTGGCCTACTGGAATCCGACGGTAGGGATCAGCAGAAAGGGTATTGGTGATGTTATCATCGATACTGGTCCTCATGGGATGGATATGCTTGGTACCAATCGACCGGTACGATTGATGACAGGTTACAATTGGCTAGGGGCCGATAGCTTTCATATGGCTCCTGAAACTTATGGCGGCGTACATTTCCATGAGGATGCGCTCACCGATAGCAAGTGGGAGGTCAGCCATACACTGGCTCTTCCCAAGAATTTGAAAAGCGGCGTCTATGCGCTGCGATTACGCGCCGAGGGGGTTGAGGATCATATCCCGATCATCGTGCGCCCTGAAACTCCTCGCGCAAAGATTGGCTTTTTGCTGCCGACGTTCACTTATCTTGCCTATGCTAACGAGCACCTCAGTTATGAGGCACCAATCGCTCAGGCAATCGTAGCGCATACTCCAGTAATCACCGCCGAAGATATCGAGTTCAAAAAGCTCGAAGAATTCGGGCTATCCACTTATGATCATCACACAGATGGCGCGGGTTGCTGCTACAGTTCTTGGCGGCGACCGATTGTTTCGCTGCGCCCGAAATATCGAATGCCTGCGATGAATTTCCCTTGGGCATTGCCCGCTGATCTTTCGTTGCTTTGGTGGTTAGAGCATGCCGGATATGATTATGATGTGCTGACTGACCATGATTTACATGCTGAAGGCGTAGACGCGCTGAAGCCTTACAAAGTGATCCTGAACGGGACACATCCAGAATACTATTCGGAAGAAATGATGGATGGCACCGAAGAGTATCTAAGCCAAGGTGGCCGCGTAATGTATTTGGGTGGCAACGGCTATTATTGGGTTACTGGCATGCGAGCGGACGAACCCCATTGCATCGAAGTACGCAAACTCGATGCGGGTAGCCGCGCATGGCAAGCTGAACCGGGAGAAGGGCATCTTGCTTGCACTGGCGAGCGGTCTGGCCTTTGGCGCTCGCGCGGGCGTGCTCCACAAAAGATTGTTGGCTTAGGTTTCACCGCAGAAGGGATGGATGCCAGCGAGCACTTCGAACGCATGCCGGATTCCTTTCATAAACGCTGTTCGTGGATCATGAATGGTATCGGCGATGAGGAGAAAATTGGAGATTTCGGCCTAGCGGCTGGCGGCGCTGCCGGTGTTGAATTGGATAGATACGATCTGGCTCTTGGAACGCCTCCAAATGCTCAATTGTTGGCCTCAAGTTGGGGGCATTCAGACAATTATCCTTTGGTTTCAGAAGAAGTCACCTACGCTTTTCCCGGTCGAGGAGGCACACAAGATGCTCAAGTGCGCGGCGATATGATTTACTTTACCACACCGAGCGATGGCGCAGTATTTGCTGCTGGTTCTATCGCGTGGAGTCAGGCCCTTCCTTGCAACGGTGGTGAAAATAACGTAGGAACAATTACGCGCAATATTTTAGATGCATTCATTAAAGATGGAACACTACCCGGTTCGCAATATACTGGCGATGAAAAACTCTGGCGGTAAAGCGCGCCCATCTTGGGAGGGGCTGCTTGGACAGTAGTCTAAATACATTTTCAAGCTTCGTTTCGGAAATGCGCGAACGAGTTCGCTCTGGGGACGCTGAAGTTCTTGCTCGTTGGGCCGTTAGCGAGCTTTCAGAAACTCTTGGATTTGATGCGGCATGGTATGGATGGGCGCAGATCAGTCAAGATGGCGTTGAGGTTCATGCCAGCGCATCGCTTCATTTGCCTGATACCTATTTTGAAACATGGCAAACTATGTCTAAACAAGATTTGCTCGCAGCGCAGATTTTGGAGAATCCAGAGGCACCTGCTGCGTATTCACGAACAGGGTCTAACCAGAATGATGGCATGGTTTTTCTAGCTGACACCTTTGGATTCAGCGAGATAGCCACTGCAATGCATACACGTCCGGGACGCGTGGCATCATTTTATCTATCAAGTTATCGTACGGGCCGGACTGCTCAGGCCTTCAATGCTGATGAACAAATGTTTCTACAATGCGCCGTCGATCAACTTTCTTCCGCGATGAAGCTTTCGGCAAGCGAACCAGGGCGCAATGATACGCCCGGATCAGTTTCAATTTTTGTGAACGAAAACGGTATTGGGATTCTTGGTCTTAACAATTTACATGAACAACTAGGCGCGTTCTGGCCAGGTTGGGACGGGGACGAGCTTCCTACGCGGCTGCGTAGCATAATTGAAACCCCCGGTGAGCACATTCTAACTGACCTTCATTTGGTTGTTCGATGCGAAAATGCTCCAGGTATGCATGGAATGGGACTGCGTAAGATAACACTCCGTCATTTGTCGCCAATTGATCTGCTGACCTTTCGAGAACGTGAAGTTGCGCAAACTTTGGCTGCTGGCAAAAGCCACAAAGAAGCAGCTAGAATATTAGGCGTTGCACCAACAACGATCCGAAATCAAACTCAATCAATCTATGCCAAGTTGGGTGTAGATAACCGGGCAAGCTTGGCTACAAAGATTCTTATAGATTAGAAAGGACCCCTAAACACGCAAATTGGCAAAGCGCAGTTCGAAAGCGTAACCTGAACACCCGGGAAAGGGCTAGCTCTGCCTCGAGCATGATCCAAGCAAAAAGGTAGCGAATGATCATGGATATTTCTTAAAGTATCCCTGTTACGTTGTTCGTGAAGAGTTTCAATTTCAGAACCGATAAAGCCGCTTAATTTTTTGTTGAAACTCAAACAAGATTTCTGAAGTCGGTTGACCCAATTAAGTGCGTTTCTCCAGATGTTTGAGCAGCTGCCGAATGACTGCGCTCGGCTTTATGCAGTTTGCGTGTACCCACAGATCGTTCACACTGCGCCCTTAAAACCTTCTATTTGAAGATCAAAACCATCGTGGATGTGATCAGTGAATACTTCTAAAGCATGCCCTTTGTCATCGGATTCTGCAGCGTCTACGAGCGCCATGTGATCGCCCAAAGATTGAGCAAGATCGACGTTCTCAATTGCAGCATAAATGGGAAGGCCATCACCTTTCCCCAGACCATATCGAACATCTCGAGCAAGAAACGATTGCCCGCCATTTCGACAAATTTGCGATGGATTGCACGATTGGCGTCGAAATATGC
>DLZA01000298.1 GCA_003447515.1 Paracoccaceae bacterium | reverse complement strand
AGGCCCTTTCTTAAATGCCCTATGCGCCGCGCAAACCGCTCTATCCACATCCGCTGCAGTAGCCTCTGGTAAATGGCTCCATACCACGCCAGTTGTTGGGTTTATACTTTCAAAGGTTGCTCCATCAGCAGCATCTACCCATTCTCCATCGATTAGCATTTTGTAGCTTTTGATATTAGTCATTCGCTTTGCTCCTCCGAATTTTGATTCCTATTTTTGACTGAATTCAAAAATATAAATACGATTTTTCGTCACTTAATGTCGAAATTATTGTGACTCTCAAATGAAATTTTGACAGGTTGATCGTATAGAAAATTAAGTAATCTAAAACAAACATTGTCTGCGAGGCGATATGCATCAACTCAACGAGGGAACGGCAGCCGAAATAACCGGACCTTTGAATGCGCCTGTTGTGGTTTTAGTCCACGGGCTGGGGCTTTGTCGTGAAGTTTGGCAGTGGCAAATTTCTGACCTTGCAAAACAATTTCGCGTGATAACCTACGACCTATATGGCCATGCCGAAAGTAATCACCCGCCAGAAGAGCCATCTCTCAGATTATTTGCAAACCAGCTGTTGGTGGTTCTTGATGCCTTCAATGTGACAAAGGCAGCAATTGTTGGGTTTTCTTTAGGGGGAATGATCGCACGCCGCTTTGCACAGGATCATCCAGATAGAGTAAACGCGTTGGCAATCCTACATTCTCCCCACAAAAGGTCCCCAAACGCGCAGAACGCTATTCTAAAACGCGTTGAGCAAGCAAAAATTGAAGGGTCTGGCGGAACAGTGGAGGCAGCCTTGGACCGATGGTTCACACAGAGCTATCGAGAAGTGAACCCTGTTATGATGGATTTGGTCCGAGAATGGGTGCTCTCCAATGATATTGCTATCTATCATAAAAACTATCGCGTCCTTGCGGATGGAATTGATGAAATTGTTGCACCAACACCGGCAATCATTGCCCCAACCCTGGTGGTGACAGGTGATGAAGATTTTGGCAATGGGCCGGAAATGATGCGAGCGATTGCCAATGAAATTGCAGGCGCTGAAACTCTGATACTGAAAGGCCTGCGTCACATGGCATTAGCCGAGGATCCTGACGCAATAAACCGCCCTTTGATCGCGTTTTTAGCACGCCATTTAAGGGTGACAACATCATGACCAAGGGCATTCTAAATGGTATCCGTGTTTTAGATCTCAGCCGTATGCTGTCCGGGCCCTATTGCACGATGATGCTTGCTGATCACGGTGCTGAAGTTATTAAGATTGAATCGCCTACTGGCGACACCAGCCGTGGCAATGGCCCCTATCGTACTGACGACCCAAATAAGGAATGGGCAGGATATTTTATAAGCCTGAACAGGAACAAGAAAAGCGTTGTACTAGACCTTAAATCAAAGGCAGGCAAAGAAGATTTTCGTATGCTTGCGCGAAGTGCGGACGTAATCGTCGAAAATTTTCGCCCCGGCGTAATGGAACGTTTGGGATTGGAATATGAAAGTCTTGTGAAAGACAATCCTGCCTTAATTTATGCCGCAATTCGTGGCTTTGGTGATCCCAGAAGTGGCGAAAGCCCCTACGTCAATTGGCCATCCTATGATGTTGTTGCACAAGCGATGGGAGGTATTATGGGAGTCACTGGCCCAGATGCTGATACTCCGATGAAGGTTGGTCCCGGTGTTGGGGATATTTTTTCGGGTCTCATGTTGTCATTCGGGATTATCACCGCGCTTCGTCAGGCTGATGCGACAGGCAAAGGTCAATTTGTTGACGTAGCTATGTATGATGCAATAATTTCGATGTGTGAACGTTCCATTTACTTACAAGACTTTACTGGGATTTCCCCAAAACCTGAGGGTAATGGGCATCCTTTCCTGGCACCATTTGGCCTATTTCCAGTAGTTGATGGCCACATCGCACTTGGCATCGTGGACGATAGGTTTTGGCAAAAACTCGCCAAATCAACTGATATTGAAGGATTGGATATCGACGCTCGCTTCATCTCACGTCAAGATAGAAGTAATAACGCAAATGAGCTAAATGCAATAATTACAAAATGGACGTCTCGATATAGTAAGGCCGAATTAACGCAAAAACTAGGTGGTCTGGTCCCTTTCGGGCCATTGAATTCTGCCAAAGATATCATCAACGACCCACATGTCGCCAAGCGCGGGCTAATTGAGCGCGTCGGTCATCCAGAAATAGATAAAGCACCTTGGTCCGTCGTAGCAAATCCATTAAAATTTTCCACCCAACCGACGCCTCCCCTTTCGACACCACCACGCTTAGGGGAACACAGCGACGTTTATCTATCCGAAATGCCAAGATTGCCCATATCCGATCAGGATCGACGAGCCCTGCGCGACGTTTTCGGATCCTTTGCAACCGGGGTCACAGTTGTCACAACACGCCAAACAGATGGAACCCCAAGAGGATTTACCGCAAATTCATTCACATCTGTGTCGTTAGACCCACCCCTGATTTTGGTTTGCATAGCAAAAACAGCGCATAGTTCAGACGTGTTTTGCAATGCACCACATTTTGCAGTGAATATCTTGGGAGAGAAACAAAAAGCCATTTCCGGATTGTTTGCTTCGCAGGCGCCAAACAAATTTGACCAAGTTGATTGGCAAGCTGGCGCAGCTAATACTCCACTGATCAGTGGCGGTTTAGCCAATCTTGTTTGTGAACGCCACAAACTTGTGAACGCAGGCGATCATATCATACTGATTGGCGAAGTAATTGCGCAGCAAACGGAACCGCGGAAACCACTTGGTTATTTCAAAGGCAATTATTTCACAGTTGGATTGGAAGACGAATTGGTTACCGCTGCAAGTAAATCTGGTCACGTAGAAATTGGAGCAGTTTTGGCACGCGGGAACGAGGTTTTATTGTGCGTGGACCGGGATGAAAATGTTTCCGTGCCCAAATGCACATCCAGCAATCAGAGCCTCCCTGCACTTAAAAAACACCTTTCAAATCGAGGAGTTCGCGCAGATATAGATTTTCTGTATGGCGTTTATCATGACAGCGGAACCGGCCATCATGGAATCTATTATCACGGCACAGCAATTGGACGCGCACCAACTGGGCATCGCTTTTTTGCACTGACAGATATACCACTCGAAAAGGTTAGCCGTGCACCCGAACGCTCCATGCTCTCTCGCTATCGCGAAGAATTCGAAAATGGGCAATTTGGCATTTATCAGGGCGATGAAACCAGCGGCCTAGTTCATCCAGTGACAGAAACACAAAAATCAAAACACTAACAAAAAGGCGAACTCTTTATGTTTCCAGAAATCCGCAAAGTCGTAACTTTTGACGAAGATGTGCACCGTGATGGTGAAAAAGCTGCTGATCCGGTATTGCGTATCATCGGCGTGGCCGCAGTATTACAAAACCCTTGGGCACACCAAGGATATGTAGAGGATTTAGCACCGGAAATTCAACGACTTGCTCCTCCCCTTGGTCGTATTTTGACGGATCGCTTGATCGAACTTGTCGGTTCAGGCGATGCAATCGAAGCTTATGGCAAAGCTTGCGTTGCAGGTGCTGATTGCGAATTAGAACATGCCTCGGCTCTCATCCATACACTGCAATTTGGAAATTTTTACCGTGAAGCTGTAGGAGCAAAAAGCTATCTCGGTTTCACCAACACACGTGGGCCCGCTAACACACAAATACAAATTCCATTAATGGATAAACATGATACGGGACGTCGATCACATTATCTGACAGTACAATTTTCAATCTATGATGCTCCAGCGGCAAACGAAGTCGTTGTGGCTCTTGGCGCTGCAACATCGGGCCGCCCCCATCATCGTATTGGTGATCGCTATTCCGATCTTGCTGCCCTAGGTCGCAGTGTAGAGAACCCAGCTTCGGTCAAGTAAAATGAAGCGCCAAGCAAAGCAAAAATCGACCAACCAAAAACTGGCGCCTGTTTTAAGCTTCTTATATGCGCGGTTTCTCGGAGGCTGCATTTTGGTCAACAAATAACAGCATCCAGACGAAGGATGTTGGTAATCAGTTGCGTTTATAAGAGTAAAATTCTCCTCTTAAGGAATAGAAAAAAATAATTCGACCATCGCTACCTTGAAAGACATACGGCCGGTCGCCGTTAAACAATTTTTACGCCATGAAATGGCTGCCCATTACCAGACACCGATATTCTTCTATCAGTATTTCAATAACATCTTGCGTAACCTCACCGAGCCAAAGCACTTCCATGTCTACCAGAGCACTTGAATAATACTGTGGAATGCCACCAGCGCTTTGGTCCACAAGTATATTCCCTCAAGGTCACTATGCTCTACTAAGAATTCAAATAATCCCGAGCCGGCCGCATCTCTTGCGACACGCCTGCCAATAAAAACCCCACGTATAATAAAAAGACCATGCACTTCGCAGGTGAGCAACTACATTATTCGTCAGCCACGCTTCTTATTTTCGCGCTTGGATTTCTTTGATAGTTGGGTTGAAAGAAGATCTCCTGAACGAATTGCGATTGAGTAGCCCACAACTGCAAAAGCAGTATTTACATTTTTAAGGAGTCGCAGGCTTTCTTGATGCAATCTACTTGTTTCGAAGCTCGTACTGTTGTCTGCACGCAGCCTCGCAAGATGTCGCTTCTGAAGTTTGCGTTCCGCAATGCGCACTTTTTCTTTGGCACGAACCAATTGCCGCGCTGCGTCTGGTGCCCCGCTCATAAGAACACTTAAAGCTAACTGTGTATTGCTAAGAATACGATCATGAAAATCCTCGATATCAGCAAGCCCATCGTCCGAAAATCTCAATTTCTCAGTGTGCAATTGCCTTGCCAGGTCGACTAAACCGTTGCCAATCGCATCTGCCGCAGTCTCAAGGCTGTATGCAATATTTGCAAGTTCAGCATACCTCTCTTTTTCTGTTTCATCCATTTGGCTGTAACTTACTTGCGCCAAAAATCGTTTGACCTCCTCGTGCAGATTTTGCACGTGGAGTGTTTTCTTATTTAGTTCATTTGCGGTAGCCTCGTCCCAACCCTGGAGCGGCATAATCACTGAACGCAAAATTATTTCTGTTTCTTCGCCCATTTTTAGAATTTCTCGCGCCACGCACGTTAACGCCAGTGCTGGACGATCGAGGGCTGAGGGGTCTAAAGCAGATATCTGATTCAAGCTTATCGTGGGTTCGTTGCGATCAGTTATCACCAGTTCAGAAACCATCCCAATCCATTTCAATACGGGCAAGAAAACCAAAGCCAAACCGATATTGAAGACCAAGTGCAAATTGATGATCTGACGCTCCTCTGTCGACCCAAGCCAGTTGAGCCCGATATTAGTCTGCGACAGCAAAAGAAGGAGAAAAGCAGCGCCACCGCCACGCAATACGAGATTTGCTGCGACCATCCGACGTGCTGCAATTGGTGCTGTAAGAGTTAGCACATAGGCAAGAATGGCACCTCCAGCATTTGCGCCAAGAACCATTGCCGCAGCTCCACTTGCAGGTAGCAGCCCCTGAGCCATCAAAGTGACGAAAAATAAAACTGATGCCACAGAGGAATGCATAGCCCACGCCAAAAATGCACCAATTACGAATGACGTTACGATGTCACCACCAAGATACCGCATAACATTGACTGCGCCTGGACTATCGATCAAAGGTCCCGTGGCTGCACGTATCATGTCCAACGACACAAAAATAAGTGCGACACCAATAAGGATACGGCCAAATTGGCGGATTTCGTTTTTTGAACTGCGAAAAAACAGGACAATACCGCACAGCAAAAGCAGCGGGATAAGAAAATCTTGTCGCACTAAAAGAATTTGGGACACTATCGCAGAACCAATATCAGCTCCTAGCAGCATTGCCATACCTGCTATCAGTCCAATGCCCCCTTTTACGGAAAAATTCGAAACCAAAACTGCAACTGCAGTGGCACTTTGCAGACAAAGCGCGGCAAACGCACCGCTGGATGCGGCCCTAACCCGACTGACGTTAGAATGCCGTAGGAAGGCGCGCAATTGGACAGAAAATGCACGTTCCACGCCCGTGCGCAATAATCGTACTGCCCAAATTAGAAGTGCAGCTGCACCCGCGATATGTAATGCGAACAAGACAATGTTTGTATCACTCAAAGAATGAGTCCTCCCCAATCAATCTAGAATTGTTCAATATTTGATATTTGACTCGGGACGCCGAATTCACGATGACAAACCTCTGCGAGGCGAGCAATTCCTTTGCGAATTAACCTCTCATCCGGATTACCAAAGCACAAACGCATACGGTAGCGATTTTGTGTTCCATCGACCGTCCATTCCTCCCCCGGATTAATAGCAACACCTTCTTTTAGAGCTGCAATTTCTAGTTGCTTGGTATCCACGACATCGGGCAACGTGATCCAAATAAAGATACCACCTAGTGGCGCCATAAATTCTGCGGTTGTGCCAAAGTGTTCCTCAAGCGCTTGAATTGTCACGTCACATTTCCTTTTTAATAAACTACGAAGGCGCGTGACATGATCTGTAAAATGATCCTTACAAAATTCAGCCAAGACCATTTGGTCGAGCGCTCCAGTGCCTGCATCCGTTTTCAAAGGCAAGATTTGTGAAAGAATCGGCCAGTCAGCCATGATGAAGCCAATTCTTAACGCGGGTGC
>DLZA01000381.1:2733-3891 GCA_003447515.1 Paracoccaceae bacterium | reverse complement strand
TGGTGCAGCTGCGCAATTCCCAGTGGGTTGGCTTGCCGATAAGTTTGATCGTCGCTGGGTTCTGATTGGATTATCCGCTTCGGCGATCGTTGTATGCATGGGACTAGTTGTCGCCAGTGGTACGAGCTTTGGTATTGTGTTTCTAATGGCGGCACTCTTTGGATTAACCACATTTCCAATTTTCTCAGTCGCCGCCGCACATGCAAATGACTTTTCAACACCCGAACAAACAGTAGAGTTGAATGCATCCTTGATGTTTCTTTATGCCGTTGGAGCCATCTTCAGTCCCATCCTTGCAGCAAACCTAATTGCAAACTTTGGCCCGCCGGCCTTGTTTGCTTTTATATCTATGGCACATGTAATGCTTGTTTTATTTGGTCTTTTGCGAATGAGCGTGCGTCCTACTAAGGTCGACAAGACGGGTTATAAGTACATGCCTCGAACGTCTTATATTATCGGGCGATTGCTGCGGCAAAAACGATAGAAAAAATCGTACAAATTGGTTCAGTCATTTAACCAATTAGCCTCTATCCCCCCTTGAGACTGTTTTAAACAATCAGTTATGCTGTTCAAAATAAAAGGGACCCAAATGCAAGCTATCACAAATATCTACGACCTAAAGGCGCTGCACAAAAAACGCACGCCGAAAATGTTTTATGATTATGCAGAAAGCGGTTCTTGGACAGAACAAACCTTTCGCGAGAACGTCGACGATTTTAGCAAAATCCGCCTACGCCAGAAAGTGGCAGTGGACATGTCAAACCGTAGCACAAAAATGTCTATGCTTGGACAACCTGCGACGATGCCTGTAGCATTGGCTCCTATTGGAATGTTGGGAATGCAACATCCTGATGGCGAAATCCTAGCTGCCCAAGCTGCCGAGGCCTTTGGTGTTCCTTTCACTCTATCCACAATGTCGATCTGTTCAATTGAAGATGTGGCAGAGCACACTTCCAAGCCTTTTTGGTTCCAGCTCTATGTGATGCGTGACCGAAATTTTATTGAAAAATTGATTGACCGTGCAAAGGCCGCGAAATGTTCGGCATTGGTGCTGACATATGATCTGCAAATACTTGGGCAACGACACAAGGATATTAAAAATGGCCTGTCTGCCCCACCCAAGCCAACATTGATGAACCTCATTAACACTGCAAGCAA